>PCWU01000081.1:12099-16108 GCA_002787455.1 Gallionellaceae bacterium CG11_big_fil_rev_8_21_14_0_20_60_62
GGCGCGGCGGTATTGCGGGCGGGATTGTCTGTCTTGGGCCAGGAGCTGGAGGCGGATTTGCAGCAAAAGCTGCTGGCTTACCTCGCGCTAATGCAAAAATGGAACAAGACCTATAACCTAACCGCCGTTCGCGATGAAAACGGAATGGTGACCCATCACTTGTTGGATAGTATGGCGGTACTGCCCTACTTGTGGCCGGGAAGCTGGTTGGATGTGGGGTGCGGCGCCGGGATACCCGGGGTGATTTTGGCGATTGCGCGGCCGCAATGGCAATTTACCCTGCTGGACAGCAATAGCAAAAAAACAGGATTTGTTCAGCAGGCAGTGATCGAATTGGGACTGCGAAATATTCGGGTGCATACGGGGAGGGTAGAAGAATGGCGCCCAACGGAGAAATTTGACGGCATCATCTCGCGAGCTTTTTCCGAGACGGGAAAATTTACCCGCCTGACACAACATTTGTTGGCGGGAAACGCTCGCTGGGCGGCGATGAAGGGGCGTCTGGAAAACGAACCAGCCCCGCTGGGTTATGTGATCGAGCGACAGATACCGCTTCAGGTGCCCGGTCTGAACGCGGAAAGAAGTCTGGTTATCGCAGCGAAAACAAGGGAGAGATTGGAATGGTAAAAATAATTGCCGTGACCAACCAGAAGGGCGGGGTAGGAAAAACCACCACCACGGTCAATCTTGCGGCCAGTCTGGCGGCGGCCAAAAAACGCGTATTGCTGGTCGATCTGGACCCGCAGGGAAATGCCACGATGGGCAGCGGAATCAATAAATCCGGGCTGAAACTAAGTATTTACAACGTGTTGCTGGGTGAGGCGGTGATCGAGGAAGCAAAAGTTGTCTCCGAAAAAGGCGGCTATGACGTGCTCGGTTCAAACCGCGAACTGGCGGGGGCGGAAATCGAGTTGATCGAGATGGAGGGGCGCGAAACACGCCTCAAAAAAGAGCTTTCGGCCATCACCGGAAGTTATGACTTCATTCTGATCGATTGCCCTCCCGCCCTCAATTTACTGACGCTGAACGGGTTGGTCGCGGCACACTCGGTGATGATTCCAATGCAGTGTGAATATTATGCGCTGGAGGGATTGAGCGATCTGGTCAACACTATCCGCAAAGTAAGGGAGCATCTGAACCCGAGTTTGGAGATTGAGGGCTTGCTGCGCACCATGTTTGATCCGCGCAATTCGTTGGCGCTACAGGTGTCGGAGCAATTGCAAAGGCACTTCGGCGACAAGGTGTATCGCACTGTGATACCGCGCAATGTCCGGCTGGCTGAAGCGCCGAGTTATGGTGTGCCGGTGTTGCATCACGATGCCATGTCCAAGGGAACCAAGGCTTATCTGGCGCTGGCCGGGGAAATCCTGAACAAGGGAGAGCGCGCCGATCATCACAATATTGTCAAACCGAATCGGGAATAAAAAAATGGCCAAAATCAACAAAGGGTTGGGACGCGGATTGGACGCCTTGCTGGCGGGCGGAAATGACGTCAAGGCGGATGACAAGTTGCGTGAGCTGGCGGTGACTGAACTCAGGCCGGGTAAATATCAACCGCGTAGCCGGATGGATGACAAGTCGCTCAACGAGCTGGCCGAATCAATCAGGGCGCAAGGGGTGATCCAGCCAATCCTCGCGCGCGAGTTACCCAACGGCAACTACGAGATCATCGCCGGGGAGCGGCGTTGGCGTGCCGCCCAGCTGGCTGGATTAGCCACCGTACCGGTTTTGGTGCGGGTGGTGGAGGACAGTGCGGCGCTTGCTATGGCGTTGATTGAAAATATACAGCGTGAGGACTTGAATCCGCTGGAAGAGGCGGTGGGAATCCAGCGCCTGATTGACGAATTCAGGATGACGCATCAGCAGGCTGCCGATGCGGTGGGGCGCTCGCGCAGTACGGCAAGCAACCTGCTCCGATTGCTCAAATTGCCAGCCGAAGTGCAGGGCATGCTCATGGACGGCGAATTGGATATGGGACACGCGCGCGCCCTGTTACCGCTGGAAGGTGCACATCAGATTCTACTGGCAAACAAGATTGTGCTGGAGGGGTTGTCGGTCAGGGAAGCCGAAGGATTGGTACAAAAAAGCAGCGCGGAGCCGGCGGCGAAAAACAGGAAGAAGCCTGAAGCTAATCGTGATTTGCGGCGCCTGGAGGAGGAGGTCAGCGAAAAACTCGGGGCTCGCGTGGAAATCAAGGCGGGCATTAAAAAAGGGGGCAAGCTGCTCATTCATTATGCTTCCAACGACCAACTGAATGAACTCATCGACAAGTTGATCAAGGCCTGAACACCATGTTGCAAGGGCATAAGGCCGGCCATGAGTGTTTGACACCCCGCGAGAACGCCGCTATCATCCCGCCGCCTGATGTGGTGCCAGCACAAGAAAAAGAAAAAAACCGCCAGCTGATCACACTTCAACTTGTGGTCGTAAGCGCAATCGCAGCAGGTTATCTGGGCTACGGGGCAGCGCCGCAAGAAACGATGGCGGTGTGGGGCGGGGGAGGAGTTTCAATATTCAATAGCTTGCTGATCGCGTGGAGAATGAAGCGCGAAAACAGCCGGGTACGCCGCAACGCACAGCTTCAATTACGGCTTCTGTTTTTTTTCGCCGCAGAGCGATTTCTGCTGGTGATGTTGGTGCTTGGATTGCTGATGGCGTTTAGCCACGGGCCGTTGGCAGTCTTGAGTGGATTTGTGGCGGGTCAGGCAGTAATGATAATTGCCCGCCTGTATTTACAACTGCGAATAAAATAAACAAATATGTCCAGCGAAGCTCATACCTCAGCGGAATACATCAAACACCACCTGCAAAACCTCACCTATGGGCAATTGCCCGACGGAAACTGGGGGATTGCGCATACTGCAGCGGAAGCAAAAGAGATGGGTTTCTGGGCGCTCAATCTGGATACGTTCATCATGTCGCTCCTGCTGGGAGCGATTTTCTTGTTTATGTTCCGCCGTGTGGCCAAGAGCGTGGTTAGCGGCACCCCGGGCGGACTGCAAAACTTTTGCGAGTGGGCGATTGAATTTGTTGACAGCAGCGTGCGCGGTTCCTTTAACGGGAAGAACAATATGGTTGCCCCGCTGGCGCTGACCATTTTCTTCTGGGTCTTTGCCATGAACCTGATGGACTTGATCCCGATCGATTATGTGCCGCTGTTGATGAGCGCGATCGGCGTTCCATTTTTCAAGGTTGTCCCTTCTACCGACCCCAATGCCACCTTCGGCCTGGCGATCGGCGTATTCCTCCTGGTGCTGTACTACAGCGTCAAGATGAAGGGGGTTGGCGGATTCTTGGGCGAACTGACCCTGCAACCGTTTGGCAAGTGGGGCATGCCGGTTAATCTTTTGCTGGAAGGCGTCAACCTGATTGCCAAGCCGATCTCGCTGGCTTTGCGTCTGTTCGGCAATATGTACGCCGGTGAAATGATTTTCATCCTGATCGCGCTGATGGGCGGTGCGTGGGCGGGCGCGTCTGTGGCGGGAGTCACCCTGTTTGGCTCGCAGCTGTTGCTTTCGCTGGGTTGGGGAATCTTCCACATCCTGATCATCACATTGCAGGCTTTTATCTTCATGACCCTGACCGTTGTCTATCTGGATATGGCGCATCAGGAACACCACTAATTTCGCTTTCATCAACTTTAATTTTTATCAACAGGAGAAATAAAAAATGGAAATGGCAAACGCACTGCTGTACATCGCTGGCGCATTGATGATGGGCCTGGGCGCACTCGGCGCAGCCGTCGGTATCGGTATTCTCGGCGGTCGCTTCCTTGAAGGTGCGGCGCGTCAACCGGAATTGATTCCGATGTTGCGCACCCAATTCTTCGTGGTGATGGGTTTGGTCGATGCGGTTCCGATGATTGCCGTCGGTATCGCCATGTACGTTCTGTTCGCCGTGGTGGGTTAATCCTCACAAACGCGAAACGCATAATTTAGAAAGGAAGCTTGCATGAATATCAATGCAACTCTTCTCGCCCAGACCATCATGTTCGCGCTGTTCGTGTGGT
>PCWU01000119.1:0-461 GCA_002787455.1 Gallionellaceae bacterium CG11_big_fil_rev_8_21_14_0_20_60_62
CTTCGAGAATGGCATAGTCCGTCGGGTGCAGTTCGTACAAGCGCATCTTGTCCTGCGTGCGCAACGCGTACTGTGCAACCAACGGCGAACCCGGATACAGACGCAGGGCTCCATCCGGATTGAAGTGTCTGACCATGGCGACATATTCCGTCAGCGGCGGGGGCAAATCCGCCACCGCCCACAGCCGCGCGATGCCGCCCTCGAACTCGGCATTCTTTTCCGCATAGTCGCTATCCAGCGCATAGCAACCCGCGCCGGCGTGGGTATCGATGTACCAGAACGGTTTATCCTTCTGCGCCAGATGGCGCAGCAGTTCCAGCTCGACGAAATGCTTGAGCACATCGGCATGATTGCCGGCATGAAAAGCGTGGCGATAACTCAACATAAAAACTCCAAAAAAGATATCAACGAGTGCTCCCCCACCCCAACCCTCCCCCGGTGGGAGAGGGAGTAAAAGTGGG
>PCWU01000119.1:510-2962 GCA_002787455.1 Gallionellaceae bacterium CG11_big_fil_rev_8_21_14_0_20_60_62
CAACCAGACCGATGGTGATTGCGGTCAACTCGGCCAGCACGGCATACAGCCACGGCGTATGCACGGGCAGTGCGGGGAAAAACAGATGCAAACCCCGCGCGATGCCGATGCCGATGACAAGTCCAAACACCCCGCCGAGCGCGGAGAGCATGATGGCTTCGCCCAGGAACAGGGTCAGCACCTGCTGTTCGCGTGCACCCAATGCGCGCAACAGGCCGATCTCGGCGGTGCGCTCGGTGACCGCCATGGTCATGATGGTGAGGATGCCGACCGCGCCAACCAGCAGCGAGATACCGCCCAGCGCGCCGACGGCGAAGGTAAGGATATCCAGCACCGAACTCAACACCTCCAGCGCCTGTTCTTGCGAAATAATGGTGAAATCCTCGCGCCCGTGCCGCTCGATCATGCGTTCCTTGATCAGCCGGATCATCGTCTCGGCGGGGATATCGGCGCGGTAGCTGACGTTGACCTCCATCAGCCCGGCGCGGTTGAACAGTTCCATCGCACGCGCCGCCGGGATGAATACCGTATCGTCCATGTCCATACCGAGGATCTGCCCTTTCGATTCCATCACGCCGACCACGCGGTAGCGCTGGCCGCCGATGCGCAGATACTGGCCGAGCGGATTCTGTCCGGCAAATAATTCCTGCCGGATCTTGGCGCCAATCACCACCTGCGCACGCGCCTGCTCATCGTCGGCATCAGTCCAGAAGCCGCCGCTCTGCACTTTCATGGTGAACGTCCTGCCAAAATCGCGCCCCTCGCCCAGCACCATGGTGCGCCGCGTGCGCCCCCCGTGGCGCACCTCGGCGTTGCCCATCAGACCGGGATTGACATGCTCAACATAGGGCAGACGGCGCAGGGCATCGGCGTCCTCCAGTGTCACCTGACGCACCGAGCCAAAGATGCCGACATTGCCGCCCTGCGTCTGCGTCTTGCCCGGTTGCACGCTGATGATGTTGGTGCCGAACTGCGAGAATTCGGACAGCATAAACTGGTGCAGGCCCTCGCCGATGGAAGTCAGCAGGATCACCGCCGCGATGCCGATGGCGATGCCCAACCCGGTCAGAAAACTGCGCATCCGTGAAGTGAGAAAACTGGAGGTGGCAAGACGGATCAGATCGGGAAATAGCATTTCATCTCCCTGCCAGCGCCGCCACCGGATCGAGGCGCGCCGCGCGCCGCGCAGGCCATACACTGAACAGAATGCCGGTGCCGAGGGCGGTCACGGTTGCCGCGAGCACCGCCCACCAGGGTGGTGACACCGGCAGACTGGGATAGATTTGACCGATGACCAAGCTGCCGGCATAGCCCAGCACCAGCCCGGCCATGCTGCCGATGACGGACAGCAGCACCGCCTCCGTAAAGAACAGCAGGCGGATCTGATTGCCCGGCGCGCCGAGCGCCTTGAGCAGGCCGATCTCTTTCACCCGCTGCGCCACGGCAATCAGCATCACGTTCATGATCAGCACCCCGGCCACGGCCAGACTGATCGCGGCGATACCGCCCACGGCCATGGTCAGCGCACCCAGGATGCGGTCGAAGGTCTGCAAAACCGCATCCTGGGTGATGACGGTCACATCGCGCTCGCCGCCGTGGCGTTCCACCAGGATGGTCTCGGCATCCTTCTTCGCCTGTTCGATGGCATCGCGGCTCTTCGCCTCGATCAGCACGCGGAACAGGCCGGATGTGTTGAACAACTGGTGCGCGGCGGCGACCGGGATGATGACCAGATCGTCGGTGCGCAACCCCATTGATTCTCCCTGCGACGCCAGCACTCCGATCACGCGGAAACGGCGGTCGCCCAGCCGCACCCATTGCCCCACCGCCTGCTCTTTGCCGAACAGTTCGCGCCTGATTCCATTGCCCAGCACGCACACCGAAGTACTGTCGTGGAGGCCGCCCACCGGCAAAAAATAGCCAATCGCCATGCTCATGTGGCGTATCCCGAGCATATCGGCGGAGGAACCGGCCACCACCACTTCGCGATTCAGGGCACCGCGCGAGACGCTGGCGGAACCGATGGCCAGCGGGGCGATACGCTTGATGGCGCTGCTGCGTAACAGCGCCTCGGCATCGTCCAGCGTGATATCGCGCGGCGTCTGGCCGGACATCAGGCCGGGGCCGATGCCCGCAGTCTCGGTGCGTCCGGGCAGCACGATCACCAGATTGGTGCCGAGCGAGGAGAACTGATTCACCACGTAGCGCCGCGCACCCTCGCCCAGCGCGGTGAGTACCACCACCGCCGCCACGCCGATGGACATCGCCAGCATCATCAGCAGTGTGCGTGTCGGGCTGCCGCGCAAACTGCCGGAGGCGAACTGCAGGGTATCGATGAGTTTCATATTCATCCTGTAGGTCGGGTTTCAACCCGACAGGCCGCGTCGGGTTGAAACCCGACCTACACCTTACTCCGTTCGTCGGAAACGATGCGCCCGTCCAGCATGTGGAT
>PCWU01000046.1:0-2673 GCA_002787455.1 Gallionellaceae bacterium CG11_big_fil_rev_8_21_14_0_20_60_62
GCACCGATTCCGAGCTGATGGAATCGCTGATCGCGGCGGCCAAGCGCGGCAAGGAAGTGACCGTAGTGGTGGAGCTGCTGGCGCGCTTCGATGAGGAGGCCAACATCAACTGGGCGGCGCGGCTGGAGCAGGTTGGCGCGCACGTGGTGTATGGCGTGGTCGGCCACAAGACGCATGCCAAGCTGCTGATGGTGGTACGGCGCGAGGACGGCAAGTTGCGCCGTTACGCGCATCTGGGCACCGGCAACTATCATCCGCGCACCGCGCGGCTCTACACCGACTTCGGCCTGTTCACCAGCAACGAGGACCTGTGCGCCGACGTGAACGAGGTGTTCGTCCAGCTCACCGGGCTGGGCAAGGCGAGTCAGTTGCACTATCTGTGGCAGTCTCCGTTTACCTTGCACAGCAAAGTGCTGGAAGCGATTCGCAACGAGACTGCCCTGGCCCGTGCGGGAAAGCGCGCGCACATCATCGCCAAGATGAACGCGCTGCTGGAACCTCAAACCATCAACGCGCTGTACGAAGCTTCGCAGGCCGGTGTCAAGGTCGATCTGATCGTGCGCGGCGTATGCGCCCTGCGCCCCGGGGTCAAGGGATTGTCGGAAAACATCCGCGTGCGCTCCCTCATCGGCCGCTTTCTCGAACATTCACGCATCTTTTATTTTCACCGCGACGGCAAGGATGATGTCTATCTGGCCAGCGCCGACTGGATGGATCGGAATTTCTTCCGCCGCATCGAGACCTGTTTCCCCATTCTTGACAAGAAACTGAAAAAGCGCGTGCTGGACGAGGGGCTGAAGATCAATCTGCAGGACAACATGCAGGCGTGGGAAATGGATTTGAACGGATTCTGGCACCGCAAGCGCAGCGCGCGCGGCAAACCGGTCAGCGCACAAGCGGCGTTGCTGGCTCTGCTGGCGAGCACACCGCCGCAGGAGCAATAATCGCGCCGACGCGCCGACTGGCAGCCCGTGCCGACGAGGTATAAGCTGTAGCCGCTTCGAACCGAAGGGGGTGCAAGATGGAGCTTATCCTGTGGCGACATGCCGAGGCGCACGAGGGTGCGCCCGATCTCGAACGTGAGCTGACCGGCAAGGGTAACAAACAGGCGGAGAAGATGGCCGCCTTCCTGCGCGCCCGCCTGCCCGAAACCACCCGCATCCTGGTCAGTCCGGCCGTGCGCGCGCAACAGACGGCGCGTGCTTTCGGCAAATCCTTCACCACCGAACCCGGCGTCGGGCCGGATGCTTCGGCGCAGTCGCTGTTGCGTGCGACAGGCTGGCCTGATGCCGAGGGTGCCGTGCTGGTGGTGGGACATCAACCCGTGCTGGGACAGATTGCCGCCCTGCTGCTGGCCGATTCCAGAAACGGATTCAGCGTCAAAAAAGGGGCGATCTGGTGGCTCAGTCGCCATACCAGCGAGGGCGATTACCAGACCAATCTGCGTCTGGCCATCGCCCCGGAAAGTCTTTAACTCCCGGAGCAGAGATCATGTTTGAATCAGCCGAACTCGGACACAGAATTGACAAAAAAACCTATGAAAAGGAAGTTCCGCAACTGCGCGAGGACTTGCTCAACGCGCAGTTCGACCTGGCGGAAAAGGGGAAATTCCAAGTCATTATCCTGATCGGCGGGGTGGATGGCGCAGGCAAGGGGGAGACGGTCAACCTGCTCAACGAATGGATGGATCCGCGCCATATCCAGGCCCATGCGATGGCCGAAATGTCGGAGGAGGAACGCGAGCGTCCGGCCATGTGGCGTTTTTGGCGCGCCCTGCCGCCGAAAGGTAAGATCGGCGTGTTCTTCGGTTCCTGGTACACCGCGCCCATCGTGCGCCGGGTGATGAAGCAAAGCAGCGCCGCCGAGCTGAGCCAGCATATCGAACAGATCAAGCACTTCGAGCGCATGCTGACCAACGAAGGCGCGCTGGTACTCAAGTTCTGGTTCCACCTGTCCAAGGAAGCGCAGAGCAAGCGTCTCAAGACGCTGGAGAAAGACCCCAAAACGCGCTGGCGGGTAACGGCCCAGGATTGGCAACGCTTCAAGCGGTACGACAAGTTCCGCAAGGTGTCCGAGCACGCCCTGCGCGAAACCAGCACGGCGGAAGCACCGTGGGTGGTGGTCGAAGGCAGCGACGCGCGCTACCGCAACCTGTCGGTGGGCCAGACCTTGCTGCATGCGCTGCGCGACCGCCTTGACCATCCGGTCAAACCGGTTGCCCGGGCGGCCCCGCTACAACCGCCGATCGACCAGCTTGACGTGCTGGACACGCTGGACATGACGCAAAAGATTGCGAAAAAAAAATTTGACGCCGTGCTGGAAAAATATCAGGGCAAGCTGGCGTTACTCACGCGTGATCCGGAATTCCGCAAAATTTCGGTGATCGCCGTGTTCGAGGGATCGGATGCCGGCGGCAAGGGTGGCGCCATCCGGCGCATCACCGGCGCGCTCGATGCGCGCCATTACCGCATCACCCCGGTCGCCGCGCCCACCGAAGAAGAACGCGCGCAGCCCTATCTCTGGCGTTTCTGGCGGCACGTTCCGCGCATCGGGCGCTTCACCATCTTCGACCGTTCATGGTACGGGCGCGTATTGGTCGAGCGCGTGGAAAAATACTGCACCGAGGCCGACTGGATGCGCGCTTACGGCGAGATCAACGACTTCGAGGAACAA
>PCWU01000046.1:2690-3080 GCA_002787455.1 Gallionellaceae bacterium CG11_big_fil_rev_8_21_14_0_20_60_62
AGGACGAGCAGTTGCACCGTTTCAAAGAGCGCGAGAAGATCGGCTTCAAGCGCTTCAAGATCACCGAAGAGGATTGGCGCAACCGCGAGAAGTGGAAGGATTACACGAGCGCTGTGTGCGACATGGTCGACCGCACCAGCACCGGGATCGCGCCGTGGACGCTGGTCGAGGCCAACGACAAGAACTTCGCGCGCATCAAGATTCTGAAGACGCTGTGCCAGCGTATCGAAGAGGCGCTGAAGAAGATCAAGTAGGACGTTTTTCTTCTTGCACTAAAACGTATGGGCGGGCCACCACTGCCCATACCAACGTGTCCGCTTCATACCAAGCCAGTGCTTGTTCGTCGGTGACGCGACCTATCTGTCCGCGCTCCAGCCACTGCGCCACTTG
>PCWU01000038.1 GCA_002787455.1 Gallionellaceae bacterium CG11_big_fil_rev_8_21_14_0_20_60_62
CTTTCAGTATGCAACCATGCCGCTGAATTACCTTGGCTATAGCACCGAATATCTGGATGCGCGCCAGTCCTTGCCCGACTTCCCGCTCAATGGCCGCTATGCCGGGATTGTCGTGTGGCTGGACAAGTTGCCCGGCAAGGAAAGTCGCCCCCTGGCAAATTGGCTCATGCGGCAAATCAAGTCTGGCGTTCCTGTCGTCCTGCTGGGTGAAACCGGTTTTTTGTTCAACCATACTTACGCCGCCCCACTGGGATTAAAAATTTCCGAAGCCACCTCCAATCGGTCGCGATTGCAGATTGCACGGCGCGAATCATTGGTCGGATTTGAGGTCCAGCCCATACCGGATCGTGGCGCCTTTTTTCCCTTGTCCACCGTTGAAGGCACTCCCCTTCTCATCCTGGCCAATGAGGCAGGCGAAGAACAGACGGCCATCAGTCTGACCACTTGGGGTGGTTATGTCATGGATCCTTATATTCTGATTAAATTGCCCAGCACCGAAAAACGCAATACTGACAAAAACCTGCGCTGGGTCATCGATCCTGTCAATTTTCTGCGCCTTGCCCTTAAGCTACCCGACATGCCTGTGCCGGACGTAACTACTGAAAGTGGTCGGCGTATGCTGATGGTACATATGGACGGTGACGGCTTTGCGAGCAAGGCTGAATTCCCGGGATCTCCCTATGCCGCTGAAGTGCTGATCGAGCGTATCCTGAAAAAATATCCCCTGCCTTCGACGATGTCTATCATTCAGGGAGAGACCGCCCCAAACGGTCTGTATCCGGCGCAATCCGCCGTCCTCGAGCAGTATGCACGCGAGATGTTTGCCTTGCCGCATGTCGAAATTGCCAGCCATTCCTTTTCCCATCCTTTTGACTGGCAAAAAGCCGAAGGAGAATCGGGAAACAACGGCTACCACCTGGCCATCCCTGATTACACATTCGACTTGAATGCGGAGATCACAGGCTCGATCCGCTATATCGAATCCAGGCTGGCACCGTCCGGCAAACCGGTTAAAACCTTCCTGTGGAGCGGCGATACCAACCCGGGTATCGATGCCATGGCGATCGCCAATAAGGCCGGTGTAATCAACATGAACGGCGGCGAAACCCTGATCACCCGTGCCTTTCCGACACTTACAATGGTCATGCCACTGGGCATACCGAAGGGAGAATATTTTCAGGTGTACGCACCCAACCAGAATGAGAATGTCTATACCAACGACTGGCTGGGGCCGTTCTATGGCTATGAACGGGTCATCGAAACCTTTCAACTGACCGAATCACCTTTGCGCCTGAAGCCGATTGATATCTATTACCACACCTATTCCGCCAGCAAGACTGCCTCACTCAGGGCGCTTGACAAGGTGTATGCCTGGGCGCTGACCCAGGAAACAACGCCCGTGCATATTTCCGCCTATGTGCAAAAGGTGCTCGATTTCAACCGCATCGTAGTCGCCCGCACCCGCGATGGCTGGCGCGTGCGCGGCGCTGAAAATTTGCGCGAGTTGCGCGCGCCTTTATCGCTGGGCCAGCCAACGATTGATCCGCAGTCGGGGACGGCCGGTTTCAACCGCCACGGCAACAGCCATTATCTGCACTTGGCCGACGATGAAGCCAGCGTCCGTTTCAACCGGTCTGCCAATACCCGCCTCGCAACCCCGTATCTGGTCTCTGCCAATGCGCGCGTAACATCGGCCAGTTCCGGCGACAAGCAAACGATCAACCTGGCCTTGGCCGGAGAAGTCCCCCTGAAATTCTCCCTGGCAATGGCGCCGCATTGTGCAGTGAGCGCGGATGGCCGGGCTATGCGGGCAGGCTCCAGAACAGGAAACATCAGTCATTTTTCGGTACCCCAGCATGCAATCGGCGAGCTACGCGTTCATTGCGCGCAATAAACCCGGAGCGGTGCGGCCGCGCCTGATGTCAACCTGGACGTTGGCAGGGTTCGCCGTGCTTGTCATTATTTTGCTGATCATGATTTACCCCAAGCCGGCAGTGCTGCGGCAGGCCTCCCAGGCCCGGCTGGGCGACCCTCTGGCAGCCAATTATCTGGCCAATCTGCTCAAGACAGATCCCGCTAATCTTGCGCTGCGTCTCCTGCTTGCCCGGCACAAACTGCATCTGCACGAAACCGACGGCTTCGTGGAACTGCTCGAACCGGTCATGCGCAACGGCAATCCCGACCAGCGGGCAGAGGCCATGCTGACCCAATACCAATTGCTGATCGAGCAATCTTCGGGCGAGCGGCTCAGTGCCGAACAGACTGAATCCTTGCGGCAACAGCGTATCCATGCGCTGGAAACCCTGCACAAGCAGCCTTTGCCGCTGCAATCACTCATGTATCTCGCCAAAGAGGCGGAGCACCTGCAACAGCCTTCCATCTCCGCTGCGCTGTACCGGAAAATCAGCCGCCTGTCCGGCACGATGCCCGCACAGCAACTCGCCGACTCGGCAGCGGCCGCCCGCGCTGAAAACAATCTCGAACTGGCGGCGCATTTGTATTTTATTGCACGGCACCGGGCACAATCGTTGACCAGCCAACGCACCTGGTTCTTGGCCGGCGTGCGCGCGCTGATTGCAGGCGGACGCCACACCGAAGCAATGCAAGCCATCGATCTGCATCTCGGCACGCTGGCAGACGACCCCGAAACCCTTTACTTCCTGATTCAGATTGCCCGTGCTGCCAATGATCAGGCGCGCGCAGTCGAATATGCCAAACGCATGCTGCGCCTTTCATGGGGTCATTCCCTTGCAACATGGATCGCCGGGCTAGATTTGAGCCTGATCGGAATTGCCAGTGCGAATGCTGACGACGTGATAGCGCCATCCTCCCCCGATACCATTCAGTCCTACAACAAAAAGAAGTATGAGCTCGCCTATCAGGTGTTCGTCGAAAACGGCAAGCTGAATGAAGCCTTTCGCGTGGCCGAGGCGGCGGTAAAACAGGCGCCCGACGAAGCCATCTGGCACCAGCGACTGGCGCAAATCGCGGAATGGACCGCGCAGCCCATGATCGCTTTGCGCGAATGGCGCTGGCTGCTGGCCCACGATGAAAACAAAAACTCACTGCAAAAAGTCCTGGGGCTGGCCAAGTCCCTGAACGATTTCGACGTCGCGCTCGATGCCTGGAAAAAGCGGGCCGCACGGGAAAGCCTGAACGCCGCGCAATGGCGCCATCTTGCCGATCTGTTCGAACTGACCGGACGACCACGGGAAGGAGTCCGCTTTTTCGAGGCACGCTATGCAGCCGAACGCGAGCCCCTGTATCTGGAAATTGCGGCGCAACTGGCGGAACGCATCGGCGACGATGAGCATGCCATGGCCGTGTATGCGCGCTTGCTGGATCGACATGGCAACCAGGCAGACTGGCAGTTGAAGCTCGCCAATCTGCATTTGCGCAAGGGACACTACCGTGCGGCTTATGACTTGTTGCAAGCGCATCGCCATGAGGCCAGGGATGAGGATGCCGCCTACTGGAAAGTGCTGTCCGATTTATCCTGGGCACTGCAGCAGGATGCCGGGGCCGAGCAGAATTTGCGCCACTTGCAAGCGACCGGACAACTCGCACAGGAAGATTTCAGCCGCCTGATTTTTTTGCTCGGCGATACGCGACAAACGGAGAAGGCGGAGTTGGCGGAGTTGGCGTATCAGCGCTTCGGCGACTGGGAGATGTTGCTGCTGGCACTGGAACTGCGCACGGCAACCCGCGATGTTTTGGCACAGAAGCGACTGATCGAACGCGCGGTCTTGCACCACCAGACAGAGCTGTCAGGCAGTGCACTTTTTTATCGGCTGCGCGCGCAATATTTTCAGACCATGGGGCGGGTCGAAGCGGCACGCATGGATTTGGGCCATGCCATCACCCTCGCGCCGGATGATGCCGACACCCTCAATACCGCGCTATGGTTCTGGATCGACGCCCGTGATCTGCCCGCCCTGCGCGCGATGACCGCACGGCTGGCGGCGCGCGGCGTGCAGGACAATCCAGCATACTGGCAAGCGCTGGGTGTCGCCTATCAGGTATTGGATCAACCGCGCCGCGCGGTGGCTTACTATCGCCGCCAGTTCAAACAGGGCAAGCGTGATGTGCTGTGGCTGTCCAACTTCGCCGATGCGCTGGACCAGGCGCGCCAGCCTGCCAATGCACTGCGCATACGCCAGCACGTTTGGCGGCTACTGCGTGCCGGCCTGGCTGACATGCCGGTCGAATCGCCCTATTCGAGCGACATGCTGCTGGCAGCGCGACTGGCACTGATGCAGCACCCCGACGATTCCGGCTTGGCACTGGTGCGCTCGGTGGTGCAACAGGAACGGCAGATGCAGCATGAACATTTCGTCCGTCACAAGGTCAATGGCATGTCGCTGGCATGGGCGACCACGCTCGGCGGGGACGAGGCGGAAAATGCCGTCGATGAACTGGTGCTGGGCTGGGCGCTATCCACCGAACAGTCCGCGAATGCCAAAGCCTGGTTGTGGCGGCGTTATGGACAACGCATGGCCGGTCCGCAATGGGCGGTCGTACCCGCCGCCATGGCTGAAAATGACAGTCCGGTGTTGGCTGAACGGCTCGCCCATGAACCCGGCGACATGTCCATGCTGATGCGTCATGATGTTGCCCGCGCGATCGGACAGGAACGCCATGCGCAAACCACCGTGTTTTCCGGGTTGGTCGATGATCCGGACAACGATGAAGCGCATCAACGTCTGGTCGAGGATGCATTGGCGGTAGCTTCGCATATCGATCTCGAGCTGAAAAAAACCGAACTGGGTAACCTGCACGGCATTGCAAGAGGTGTCAAGGTGGCACTCGCGCTCAGCACGCGCCTGAAGGTGGGTGCGGAATTCCGCCAAACACATCAGGCGAGTGACGTGCCATTAAACTTTGGCAACACGCCGCCGATAGAGACTGTCATGGGCTTCCGGCTCGAAAATCATGGGGAGTTGGGCAATAGCGAAATCCTGCTGCAACGCCGGCGAGAATCTGCCCGCACCACGACCGTGCAGGCGCATCATGCCATCGACATCCTGCCGCGCCTCAATCTGCGTCTGGGCGCTGAAGTGAACGCGGATGCGCCCGAATCCGCAGAATTACTGGTATTCGGCATGCGCGACCAGATCGAGGCGGGCTTGCTTTACCGGTTCAGCCTGCGCGAATATGTGCAACTGGATACGGCAGGGGGGCGATATTATCTCCAGAGCGGTGAGCTTCTGGGAAGCGGACAGACGGTGTCCTGGGAGCTGGGGCACATGTTCCGTACGCAGAACCCCGACTTGAAAATGCGATTGAACGGCGTTCATGCCCGCTTCAGCAGTGACGCCAACGCCGCGTTTGCGTTGCCTGAAGATGTGAACATTTACAGCTTATGTCTGGGCACCGGCGAGCTTCCGCGTCCCGTTTATTCACGTGCCTGGCGGCTTGCCGCAGACGCCTGTGCCACTCGCAATGATATCGGGGGTTCCGGTTACAACCTGGCGTTTGGACTGGCAGGATCAGTGGTCGGTCGCGATCAGCTTTCTTTGTCGATATTGCAAGGCAGCGGCGGGTCCAATTTGACCAATGCATTGATCCGCGAATTCATACTGAACTACCGCTATTTTTATTAACGATGGGCTGTTTACTCTGGAGGCAAGAATGAAAACAATTAAATTGGGTATTCTGGGTTTGCTACTGGCATTGAGCTCCTGCGCGGTGCTGGATCACGATACCGGCGCACAGCGGCTGGATCGCAATGCACGCTGGGCGCTGTTGCCGATCGTCAATCACACCGATGTGGCACAGGCCGGATTGCGCGCCGAAGCCATCACCGAAGTATTGTTGCGAGCACGCGGTATTGCCGATTTGCGACGCTATCCTGCGGCCCTCAACCAGGACACGTTGTTCGAGCCTGCCGAACGCGGCATGCTGACCGAAGCGATGGACTGGGCACGCGAGCAAGGCGTGCGTTATGCGGTAACCGGTGTGGTCGATGAATGGCACTACAAGGTGGGCATCGATGGCGAGCCGGCGGCAGGCATTACCTTTCAGGTCATCGACTTGCAAGCCGGGGAAAAGGTGGTGTGGAGTGCGGCCGGCGGCAAAAGCGGATGGAGCCGCGAGGCGCTGAGCGCGGTGGCGCAAAAACTGATCAAAGACCTGCTCTCCGATGCGCCACTTGAGTGAACACGCCATGCCCAACCCCAGCCTGACCGACACGCTCCTGGCCAACATCCATCAGTTGCTGGCACCCCTGCGCCGCAACCGTTCGATGTGGCTGGAAACCGTGGTGATCACGCTGGGCGCCCTTGCATTGGGCGCTTTGAGCCAGTCTGACGATCCGCTGCAGGCGGGGGGGGTATTCCCGTGGATTTGGCTGGCACCGATTTTGATCGCCCTGCGCTATGGCATGGCGGCAGGAACAATGTCCTCCCTTATTCTGGTGATTGCCTGGGGGGGGAACGATTATATGTCCGCCCGCCACGCCGACTTTCCCGAACAATTTTTTCTGGGCGGCCTTATCGCGGTCATGCTGTGCGGCGAATTCAGCGATCTCTGGGAAACGCGTTTGCGCCGCGCGACAGAAACCAACCATTACCTGGACGAACGATTGAGCCGCATCACCGATCGCCATTTGCTGCTGCGCTTGTCGCATGACCGGATGGAACAGGAAATCCTGACCAAACCGGTCACCTTGCGCGACGCCTTGCGCGAGTTGCGCCAACTGGCCGCCGCCCACAATCACCTCCACCTGCCGGCAGCCGATGCGTTGCTGCAATTGTTGATGCGCTATTCCCAACTGGAATCCGCCGCAATCTTTACCGCTTCGGCAAAAGGCCGTTACGAACGGGTCAGCCAAATCGGCTCGCCGCCGGACTTGCCCAACAATGACCGGTTGCTGGCCTGCGCGATGGAACGCCAGTCTTTGTCGCACCTGCTCCTCGATGAATTATCCGATAAAGAACTGCCGTCGCCATTCCTGGTCATCGCACCCATCCTGACCAGTGCAAAGCATTTGCTGGGCATACTGGCGGTCGAGCGTATGCCGTTCCTCGCGCTCAATGAAGAAAACCTGCAAATGCTGTCGGTGCTGTTGAGTTATTACGCCGATTGCGTGAACGAAGCCGAAGGTACAAAACGATTTCTTGAACTTTTCCCTGCCGCTCCGCCAGACTTTGCGGCGGAATTTCCGCGCGTGCTGCAATTGCAGCGCACACACGGCATCAACAGCTATGTCGTCGTGCTGGCCTTCGAGGATGATGAAACAGGTCGCCAGGCCATCGCCCGCATCCTGCTAAGCCGGCGCGGTCAGGACATTCCATGGTCGATCAAACTTGGCCATCGGCTATTGCTGGCCAATTTGATGCCATTGGCCAACGATGCCGCCGTGGAAGGCTATCTGTTGCGCACCGAAACTGCATTAAAAAGTTTGAGCGGATTCAATCTCGATACCAGACCGCTATCTTCTTTCAGGATCGGCATGGCCGACAGCGATCCCATGGCCGGTTTCAAACGTTTATTCGAGATGCGCCATGATTAAGGCAACATTGAACGGCACAGCCAGAATCGCCTGGATGCTGCTCGCCGGATTGGCGCTGATACTGGTATCCGCGCTGGAAATATTCGACATCGTCATGCTCTGGGGTCATGCCAGCAGCAACCATATGTTGCTGATACATCTGTTACAACGCGCGGCGACCAGTCTGTTGCTCGCCATGATCGGGCATTACTTTCTATGCAGCGGACAAGGCAGACATAAGCGCTGGTCCATCACGCTGCTCCTGTTCAATTTCATTTTTTTCATTCCCTTGCTTGGTGCCTTCAGTGTCTTGCTGATCGCCCTGATCGCCGCCTACCCGCGCGCTCCACAGATTCACTCGCCCTTTGCCAGTCTGGTCATGCCGGAATTTGCCCTTTCCATGCGCGAAGCCCTAATCCGCTTCAGCCAGGGCGGCATCCGCTCCACCCTGACCCAGCCATCCATTCCCGCGCCGAAACGCCTGCAATCACTCCTTGCCCTGCAGGGTATGCCCTCCAGGATTTCCAGCCCCTTGCTGCACGAACGTCTGGAAGATGAATCGGATGATATTCGTCTGATCGCTTATGGCCTGCTGGATAACCGAGAAAAAGCCATCAACGCCGAGATACACCGCGAAATGCTTGCCTTGCGTCAAGCCGAAAGCGACGAGACCCGCCTGATCACACTGCGCCATCTGGCAGAACTGTATTGGGAAATGATTCATGCCAGGCTGGCGCAGGGCGATCTGCGCATCCACGCCTTGCATCAGGCGCTTTCCTACGCGGAAGAAGCCCTAAAGCTGTCAGGGCAAAATGCCGGGTTGCAGTTTCTCAAAGCCCGCACCCTGTTTGAACTGAAAAACTTTGAGGAGGCGACATTGGTGTTCGAATCATCGGCAAATCTGGGTTTGCACGAGTCCCGGATTCTGCCCTACCTGGCTGAAATCGCCTTCTACCGCAAACAATACGGGACAGCGCGCAACTTGCTGGAACGTCTGTCCGTGTATCAACCGTCCCCGATCATGCAGGACATCATCAAGCTATGGACAACCACCGCTAACTTCCCATCCGGGCGGCTGGTAGCATGAGGCACATCATAAATTTCCCGCGCGCCCAACACGCTGATATCGGACTCTTGCTGGAAGGGACATTTCCCTATGTTTCCGGCGGGGTATCGAGCTGGGTCAACCAGATCATCCGCGCCTTTCCACAATACACTTTTGCCATCATTTTCATCGGTAGCCAGCGGGAAGACTATGGCGAGCCAAAGTACGCGCTGCCCGACAATGTCGTGCATCTGGAAACCCATTATCTGCGCACGGAGCGGGATGTTCCGAAAATACGCCCGGTCAAAACAGACCCCGAAGTATTCGGCTGCATCCGTCATTTGCACCAGTGTTTCCGCGCACCGGAAAAACATACCGGCGGCTCGGACACTTTCCGCGCACTGATTCCGGAAATGGCCAAGGGCGGCGGTGCCAGCCTGGACACCTTTCTGTATGGCGAGGAATCGTGGGCATACATCAAGGAAAATTACCGGAACAATTGTTCCGACCCCTCGTTCGTTGATTATTTCTGGACCGTTCGATCGATGCACGCGCCGGTCTGGATGCTGGCAGATATCGCCCGGAATTTCATCCCGGTGCGCGCTTACCATACCGTTTCTACCGGCTATGCCGGCTTGCTCGGGGCGCTGCTGAAAGAAAAAAACCATCGCCCGCTCGTCCTCTCCGAGCACGGCATTTATACCAAGGAACGCAAGATCGATCTATTCCAGGCAGAATGGGTGAAGGACAACCGCAATATCTTTCAGCGCGACCCGACAGAGATCAGTTATTTCCGCCAGCTATGGATCCGTTTTTTCCAGGCGCTGGGCAAGCGCTGCTACGACAGCGCCGACCATATCGTTGCGCTGTTTGAAGCCAATCGCCTGCGCCAGATGGAAGACGGCGCGCCAGCAGAGCGCACTTGCAACATCCCGAACGGGGTCAATGTTGCGCGCTTTGCGCCACTGCGCGCCCTGCAGCCACCCTCGCCGCCGCCGATTTTGTGCCTGATCGGTCGCGTCGTGCCGATCAAGGATATCAAGACCTACATCCGCGCCATGCGCATCGTGGCCAACCGCATGCCGGACGCGGAGGGCTGGATCGCCGGGCCGGAGGACGAAGATCCGGATTACGTCAGCGAATGCCGCGACCTGGTCGGCGGGATGAGCCTGGAAAACAACATCAAATTTCTCGGCTTTCAGCAAATGACCGAATTGCTGCCGAAAATCGGTCTGGTGATATTGAGCTCAATCAGCGAAGGACTGCCGCTGGTTTTGCTGGAAGGTTTTGCCGCCGGGGTGCCCGCAGTTAGCACCGATGTCGGATCATGCCGGCAATTAATCGAAGGGCTGGATGCGCAGGATCAGGCATTGGGTGCTGCCGGACGCATCGTCGGCATCGCCGATCCGCAAGCGCTGGCGGAAGCCGCCCTGGCTTTGCTGACCGACCCTGGCGCCTGGCAGGCCGCCCGTCAGGCCGGCATCCGCCGGGTCGAAACCTACTACACGCAGGAACGCATGATTGCCAGTTACCAAGCCATATATGAGGAGGTGCTGGCATGGCAGGCATAGGCTTTGAGCTGCGCAAGCTGCTGCAAAAAGACAACTACCTCGGCTTGTGCCAGGCCTACGCCTATGCCGGCATCATCAGCTCGGGCCCCTGGGTGTTGTCCATTATCGGGATTCTTCTCGTCGGCCTCTTCAGCCTCGGCGTGGTGTATCCGCAAATGGCCATTGTCCAGTTTCAAGTGTCCGTTACTTATCTTATCCTCAGTTCGCTGATTCTCACCGGCTTCATCCAACTGGGTTTCACCCGCTTCATTGCCGACGCCCTGTTCAGAAAACAGGATGATCTGGTCGTGCCGAATTTCAACGGTTTACTGCTGCTGGTGACGGGGGTCAGCGGGCTGTGCGGCATCCTTGCCCTGTTCTTTCTGTTTTCCGGCATGAGCATGTCATACCGGATGCTCATGCTCTCCGGATTTGTCATCCTGTGCGCGATCTGGGTGGCGACCATTTTTCTGTCCGGCATGAAGCAATACAAGCAGATCGTGGTGCTATTCGGCATCGGTTACACGGTAACCGTTGCAGGAGCATTGCTGCTGCGCCCGCTCGGCATGGAAGGTTTGCTGCTCGGATTTGTGTTCGGCCACCTGGTCTTGCTGACCGGCATGGTCGGGCTGATTTTGCGCACCTTTCCGTTGCACGACGAGATTATCGCCTTTGATTTCCTGCGCCCGGGCGCCATGTACCTCACGCTGATCTGGTCCGGCTTTCTGTATAACTTGGCAGTGTGGGCGGACAAGCTGATGTTCTGGTTCAATCCCGACACCAGCCAGCACATCATCGGGCCGCTACGTGCCTCGCTGCTCTATGACCTGCCGATTTTTCTTGCCTACCTGGCGATCATTCCAGGCATGGCAGTCTTTCTGGTGCGGATCGAAACCGATTTCGTCGAGTATTACGAAAAGTTCTACGACTCCGTGCGCGGCGGCGGCTCGCTCGACCAGATCGAAAACCTGCGTGACAACATGCTGTTCACCGTGCGCCAGGGACTATTTGAAATTTTCAAGATCCAGGCGATCGCCGTCATTCTAACTTTCGTGCTGGGCGAAAAGCTGCTTGCCTGGATCGGCATTTCCACCCTGTACCTGCCGTTGCTGTATGTGGACGTAGTCGCGGTGGGCTTGCAGGTGGTTTTGCTGGGGATACTGAACATATTTTTCTATCTCGATAAACGCGCCATCGTGACCTGGCTATGTCTGCTGTTCCTCATCGCCAATGCCGGACTCACCTGGTTGAGCCTGCAACTGGGCGTGAGTTTTTACGGCTACGGCTTCGCTGTCGCACTGCTGCTTACCGTGCTGACCGGCATGCACCTGCTCACGCGAAAACTCGACGTACTGGAGTATGAAACCTTCATGT
>PCWU01000021.1:0-11410 GCA_002787455.1 Gallionellaceae bacterium CG11_big_fil_rev_8_21_14_0_20_60_62
ATTGACTTTCCCCGCCGGGTGGCTGCCCGCGCTGTAGGCCCTGAATTTTCCTTTGCCCAGTTCGTTGAACAGCACTTCGCCGAGCACGCTGCGCGCCGAATTGCCGGTGCACAAAATCAAAACGTTGTAAATTTTTTCGCTCATTTGTTTTTCCTCCGGTTCAACATTTGTTATCGGGCAGACCGCACCCGGCGCCGCCACAGCAATTTTCGGTCAGGTAATCGGTCATCGCATTCATCACCCTGAAGTTCACCGCGTAATAGACAAAGCGCCCTTCCTGCCGGCTTTCCAGCAGGCCGGCATGACTCAATGTCTTGAAATGGAACGACATCGCGGCGGGAGACATTTTCAGTTTGGCGGCGATCTGTCCGGCCGCCATGCCCTGCGGGCCGGTCTTCACCAGCAGGCGATGAATCGCCAGCCGCGTCGGCTGCGCCAGTGCTGCCAGTGCCGTTACCACCTGCTGCGGTTTCATCATTGTATATTTAAATTATTAAACGATTATTAAATTGATTCGGCATTAGAGCAAATAAATCCGGGCAAGGCAAGGCCGCGAACGGTTCTCAGTAAAAGCGGAAGGAGTAGAACAGGTCGATCGCGTCCGAGACCCCGGAATTGATGCCGGTACCGGTGCGGGTGACCACGGTGAGGCGCGGGGTCAGGGTGTAGCTGAATTTGGCGAAGCCGCCGCTGTTGGCCAAATCCTGTTCGTAACTGAGATAGGCGCGCGAGGAAAGACGTTTGCCGACAGTGACCGCCTGGCTTTGTTGGGCATCGGCAGTCTCGATCTGGTGCAGCGATAGTTCGTCCACGCCGATGGTGCGCCCTATCGAGCTGCCGGAGGAGCCGCCGATGGCATTGCCCGCCGCCGCCAGCAACAATGAAGCGTCAACACCGCCGCTTTCGGGCAAGCGCCCGAGGGCAATCCAGGAAAGTTTTTCCGCGTCCGGCACGTTCGGGGTGGATACCAGCCGGGTCACCGGATGATGCGCGGTGCCGCTGACTTCGACCCCGGCTTCCACGGCCAAGCCCTTGCGCAAGGCGAGAATGTTAAGGCCGGGATCATCCAGCGGCCCCTGGAAGTTGATCATGCCGCGCTCAACTTCCAGACGCTGGCCGTAGACTTCGATGATGCCGTTTTGGGTGGCAATCGTGCCGCTTGCCTGCAACGGTTCATCCGCCGCTCCGCTGATCGCCAGTCCGCCGCTGAGGCGCGATTCCAACCCCATCGCGCGCAGGTAAAAATGCTCGCCCAACTCAAGATTGAAACCAACCACACGGGAAAATGCCGATGCTTCCGGCGGCGTCTGGCCGACCAGCCGCACATCGTCGGCAAGACGCGGGCGGTTGGTCGGCAAGTGGGTTACCAGCCCCGCATCGGCAGCCATATCGCCGCTGACAAAAATCGTCTTGCCCGCATTGGTTGCCTGCGCCCGGCCCGACACCAGCAGCCAGCGGTCGGCACGCTGGGCCAGCGGCAGGCCTTCCGCCTGCACCGACAGTTGCGCCGCATCGTCGAGCAGAGATAGACGGCCGGTCGCGCTTAAATGCCCGGCCTGGCGCGGCAGGCGATATCCGCTCAACAGCGGGTCTTTGGGTTTGCGCGAATACGGCGCGACAAAATCGAAACGCTCGATCACCACCGCCTGCGGCTCGAAGCGCACTGCCAGCTCACCCTGCTCCAGGGTGACGCCCTGATCGAGCAAGGCCACGCGCAAGTTGTTGCCGCGCGCATTTCCTTGCAAGCGCGGTGCGTCGCGCGTACCGAGCAACCCGGCTTCAAGGTGCAGACTGCCGCCGCTGTGCAGATTGCCGTCGAACAGCGGCCCCAGCCAGGCCAGATCGGGAACATCCAGCCTGACCTGTCCGCGCAATGGCGCGTCCGGCGCAACCCAGGGCAAGCCGTCGCGGTTGCTGTAGGGCAGGGCCAGCTTTAACGCGATGTCGCCAAGCGGGTCGCCGCCGGCCTGCAGTTGCACATCGAGTTGCTGCGCCGCCGCCTGCACATCCAGGCGCACATCGCGCAAGCCCAGGCGCTGCCCGTTGGCCGCATTAACCACCCAATCGCCGCTCTCGCGCCGCAAGCCAAAAGTGCCGCGCCAATCCGTGCCGCCGTTGATGTCCCAATCCCCGCCAAACCTCAAGGTGTCGAGCGCGTGCATCATTTCCGGGGTAACCCCGGCTTCGGCGATGCGCACGCCGATGTTGGCCAAACTGCCCGCGCTGTGCCAGTCCTGCGGCGTCCAGCGCGTTGCGTGCAAATTCACCCGCCCGCCCGCGAGGGCGAACCGGGCGGTGCCGAGGGTGATTTCTTCCGGCGCCACCATCAGCGCCGCCGGTGCTTGCAATTGCAGCGGCAACGCACCGCGCGCGGCAAGCGTCTCGAGCGCGCCCTGCCAGCGCCAGGAGGTATCGGTGCGTGTCCAGCCACCGCTGGCGGCGAGGTTGAAGTCGCCCAGCGCCTGCGCCGAGCGGGTCAGGCTGGCTTCCGCATGCAGCGTATGGCGGGCGGCTGTGCCGTCGAGATCAAGTTGAATTTGCGGCAGAGAAAATGTGCCGCCGTCGCGCACCGACTCGGCATTCAAATGCAGCTTGATCTGCTGTCCCTCCAGCGTGCCGCCCGCTGCCAGCGCTTCCATGCTGAACCCGGTTGGCAATTGGAGGCGGCTGGCGTTAAGCACAAAACCGGCCAGCGGCGCATCCGTGCTGCCGCGCAGCGTCATCTGTCCGGACAAACTACCACCCATTCCGTTGCCCAACTGCTCCAGGCGCGGCGCCTCCAGCACAAAGTCGAGCGCATCTTCCTCTGTCATGCCGTAGCGCAGATTCAAGGCCAGTGTATTGGCACCCAGCCGCGCATTCAGGTCGCCCTGCGCGCGCGGTCCCGGCAACACGCGCAGGCGGGCATCGCCGTCAAAGGGATAACCGCCAAAGCGGCTGTCGAAGAACACGAAATCGAGCAGTCCCGCCGGTTCCGGCAAAAGAGTGCCGTCGATCGCCAGCCCGGCATTCAATTCGGTTGGCGGCACGGCGATGAACTCGGCCAGGTTGAGATGTTGCAGGCGCGTATCCAGATGAAAGGGACGCTGCGCGTCAAGCTGCATCTGCCCGCTGCCGCCCACCACGGTGTTGCCGTGCTGCACACGCAATTGCGCGACATCCAGGCGCATCCCCTGTTTCAGCAGTTCGGCGGCAATCTCCCACTGTTCATCGTGCAAGGCGAGATGGATTTTTTGCTGTTTCACCGCGGCTTCCAGCATCATTTCGCCCTGCAAACTCAAGGTCGGGGCGCGGCGATCCAAAATCAACGGATCAAAATTGCGCACTTGCACGCGCGCATTCGCCTGCTGCCCCCGTCCGTTTGCTTCGCCGCGCAGCAGGCCGTTGCGCAACAATCCCAGCTCCAGCGCGCGCAACTGCCATTTTCCCGCATCGCTCACGCGCAACTGCGCGCGCCCCCGGGTGAGTGGCACGCCGTCCGCATCAAGCGGGGTCGGGCGCGCATTGGAAAATTGAAAACTGCCCTGCACCGCGCCGTCTTCGGTGCCGGCCAGATCGAGACTACCGCTCAATTCGGTGGCGGGGGCGGCAGCCAGCCAGCCGCGCAAATCGAGATTGCCAAACGCGATGTGCGTGTCGCCTAAAGGCATCGGTGCGGTTAAATTCAAATGTGTGCTGGCGTTGATTTGCGTCCCGGCTGCCGCCGCCGCGGCATACACCTCCAGCCGCGCCAGGTCGCCGGTCACTTCGGCGCGCGCGTTCATTTCGACCGGTTGATCAGGCAAGGGCAAATCGCCCCGCGCGGCCACGGCGGCCTGCACCGGATACGGTGCGTCCGCGCCGATACGAACCTCGCCCTGCAGCGTCCCTTGATCGAACCGTACCCGCAGGTCGCGCAGATGATGGCTATTTTTATCCGCGCGGTAGGCGCCGTGCAGGTCGCGCGCGACAAGCTCGGGGGGGGCATCCTCGCGCTTGAACCAGCGCAACGTGCCGAGCCGCACCTCGTCCAGTCTCAGCGCGAGCGGCAGGCGCAAGGTGGCCGGCATCGCTGCGGGGCCGCCGGCGGAGGGATCGCCGGGCACGGTCAACAGATCCAACTGGCGTGCCGACAACACCGCCACATTCAATTCACCGCGCAACAGAGCCAGCGGATGCCACTCCGCGCGCAATGCGTCCAGTTCGATCCGCCATCCGTTGCCGCGCACCACCAGGCGTTGCAGGCTGAAGGCGTCGAACAGCACGCCCTCGGCCCCGCTGATTTCCAGCATTCCCCCGCTTTGCGCCTGCGCCACCGAGGTGATCCAGCGCAAGCCGCCGTTGCTGCCAAGAAGCCAACCGGCCGCCGCGGCGAGCAAGGCAAAAACCGCCAGCACAGCCAGCAGGTCGGCACGCAGGCGGGGCCAGGCGAACGCCATCAGAAGGCCACCGCGATGGCGAAATGCAGGCGCGGGCTTGGCTCGCCCTCGCCGCGCGCCCAATCCAGCGCCAGCGGCCCGACCGGGCTTTTCCAGCGCGGGCCAAACCCGTAGGACGTAAACAACTTCAGCGCGGACAACGTATCCGCCGCACCGCCCGCATCGGTGAAAGCCGCCACTCCCCAGTTGCCAAACCAATGCGTGGCTTCCGCGCTGAACGTGCTCATCACGCGCCCGCCGACCACCGCGCCGCCTTCGACAAAACCCAGGCTCTGGAAAGCGAAACCGCGCACGGTCTGGGTGCCGCCGACGCGGAACAGATATTCCTGCGGAATGCCGAGGCGGGTTTTGGCGGCGGTATAACCCGCTTCGGCGCGCAGACTGAGCACGTCGTTCCCGGTCAGGGGAAACCACGACTGATGGCGCCCGTAGCCGCGCACGAAGTCGCGGTCGGACACGACGGCTTTGCTGCTCCCGCCGACACGAAATTCGGTCAACCCGCCGTCGCTTGGCGCCAGCGGATCATCCACCGCGCGCCGGTGCCAGTGCCAGTCGATGACCAGTGCCTGGTCGGTTTCTGGAATGCCGCCGCGTGGGCGGCGCTGTTCCTGCTGCCAGTCGAGACTGGTGCCAATCTCGATCTTGCCCGTGCTGCGGCTGCGGGTAACCCCGAGCTTGTCGCGCCGCGTGCGCAACCCCTGCACCTGGGTCTTTTCCACCCCGGCGCGCCAGGACAAACCGTAGCCGGCGGCGTTGGGCGGCGTATTCAGCCCCACATTCAGATTTTGCCGATTGTGCTCGGCACTGACCGCGCCGTTCAGGATCCACGCGCGGTCGAGAAAGTTGTAACTCTGGTAATTGACTTCGTTGCGCACCCCGTTGTTGGTGCTGTAACCGATACCGAACGACAATTTGCGCGATTGCGCCTCGACAATCTGCACGCTGACCGGCGCCTGCAAACGACCGTCTGCGGCGGGCACAGCGGTTGCCGTATCGAGACGCATCACAACCGAGCTGAATTGCGGCAGTTTTTGCAGGGCGGCCTGGTATTCCAGCAGCAGGGCGCGCCGATAAGGCGCGCCCTGCCTGAAGGTGGCGCGGTGCCGGACCAGTTTGGGATCGTAGCGTTGCAGACCGTCGATCTGCAACGCACCGAACACGTAGCGCGTGCCGGAATCGAGCACTACCCGCAGACGCGCGCCGGCCGCCGCGACATCCACTTCCGCGTCGCTGCTGACCAGCCGGGCAGCGGCAAAATCCTCGCGCGCGAGCAGCGCCAGCAATTCGGTTTTGGCGCGCTCCCAATCCGCCGCGCGAAACGCCTTGCCGGGCGGCAACAGCCAGCTTGCGCGCAGGGCTTCGGCGCGCGCGGGATCGCTTTGCAGATCGCCGCGCAATTCGATCTCGACCGCGCTGACCCGCGTGCGCGGCCCGCTGTCAACCTCGACCTCAAGCACTCCCGCACGGGTGATTTTGGATAACTTAACGGAAGCGGAAAAAAATCCCTCGGTCGCCAGCAACTCGGGGATCTCGCGCCGGGCGCGGCGCATGAAGGCGGCGCGCTCGCTGTCTTCGCGCAGCACTGTATCGGGCAGCACGAAATGCTCATCCAGCAGGGCGCGTACCGCTTTCGGCGCTTGCAGCACGACTTTACTGCCGCGGGCAAACGCCGGTTGCGCCACGCACAGCAACAGCACCAGCACACTGATACGCCATGCAGCCATCAGAACAATGAATGGTTGAATGCCAGATGGGTCGCGATGCTGCCGGCGTAACCGAGCGCGATGACCGGCGTCCATTTGAGGTGGGCAAAGAAGGTATAGACCCCGCGCGCCTGCCCCATCAGCGCCACCCCCGCCGCCGAGCCGATCGACAACAGCGAACCGCCGACGCCGGCGGTCAGGGTGACCAGCAGCCACTGGCCGATGGACATGTCGGGCTGCATGGTGAGCACCGCGAACATCACCGGAATATTGTCCACCACCGCCGAGATCACGCCGATGGCGATATTGGCGTTGGTTGCTCCCCAGTCGCCGTAGATCACTTGCGAGACCAACCCCAGATAACCGATGAAACCGAGGCCGCCGACACACATCACCACGCCGTAGAAAAAGAACAGGGTATCCCATTCGCTGCGCGCCACCTCACGATAAATATCGAATGCCGCCGGACTGCCTATCTCGCTGACCTCTTTTTGTGCGCGCCCGCTAGTGGTCATACGCAGGTGGAAGGCATAGAACTTGAGCACAGCCATACCGGTCAGCATACCGATCACCGGCGGCAGTTCGAGCACACTGTGGAAGCTGACCGCCAGCGCGATGGTGCACAGAAACAGGCCGGCGATCACCAGTGCGCCGCGCTTCATCTCGATCATCTTGCCGCCACCATCCGGTTTTGCATTGGGCAGGAACAGGTGCATCACGATGGCAGGAATGAACCAGTTCACCAGCGACGGCAGGAACAGGTGAAAAAAAGTCCAAAAGTCGATCGGGCCGTTACTGGTCATAATATTCTTCTGCCACACCATCAGCGTGGTGATATCACCGAAGGGCGAGAACGCCCCGCCGGCATTGGCGGCGACCACCAGGTTGATCAGTGCCAGCACCACGAATTTGGGATTGTCCTTGCCCACCGCCATCACTACTGCGCCCATCAGCAAGGCGGTGGTCAGATTGTCGGCAATGGCGGAAATGAAGAAGGCCAGCACCCCGGTGACCCAAAACAGGGTGCGGTAACTGAATGCCTTGCGGATCAGCCAGGAACGCAGCGCCTCGAACACGTTGCGCTCGTCCATCGCGTTGATGTAGGTCATCGCCACGATCAGGAACAGCATCAGCTCGGCGTATTCCTCCAGATTGTGGCGCAGCGCGGCTTCGACCACGTGCGGAATCTGGTGCTGCTGGTAGTACCAGGCAATCAGCCCCCAGATAAGCCCTGCCGCCAGCATTACCGGTTTTGATTTGCGCAGGTGGGTGAATTCTTCCGCCATCACCGCCAGATAGGCCACAAAAAACAGGGCAAGCGCGGCGAAACCGACCCACTGCCCGGTCAGGTCGAGCCGTACGCTGTCTACGGATGCCTGCGCCAGAAACGGGGTAAACAGAAAAACAACCAGGGCAATAACGCGCTTCATCGTGTTGTCTCCAACGGGCAGGCGGACAGCCACCCTTGATTACGAAACTCGCCATGCCCGTTTCCCCCTCCCCAACCCTCCCCCGGCGGGAGAGGGGGCAAACGAATCGCTGCGCGAGTTTCACATTAACAAACTACGGACGGGTGAAAATGCGACGGGGAATTGTACCTTATGGATGATCCCAGCCCGACATCATCACTCGCCCCTGATCAGGGAAATTAATCCCCCGGTTGAAGGAATTTTCACCGCCCACCTTCGCCCAGAATACTTTCGGCCAATGCGCGTTTATCGCTGTGCAAGCCGACGATGTGCTCTTCCACCGTGCATTGCAATACCAGACGATATACCGTGACCGGGTGCAGTTGCCCCATGCGGTGGGCGCACCCCATAGCCTGGTCTTCGGCGGCCGGATTTCACCACGGGTCGGTGATGACCGCGTAATCGGCGGCGGTCAGATTGAGGCCAAAGCCGCCCTCTTTGGGGTTGATCAAAAATAAATCGCTTTTGCCCGATTGGAATGCGGCAACGCGCTTAGTGCGTTCGCCGGCGGGAGTTGCGCCGTCCAGATATTGATAACCGACCCCGGCTTTCTCCAGCGCCTCGCGCAGCAGGGCGAGAAAACCCACAAACTGGCTGAACACCGGCGCTTTGTGGCCGTCGAGTTGGTCGCCAACGGCCAGCTCGGTGAAGGTTTGCACTTTGCAGCCAACGGCCGGAAAAGCCGGAGTGGCAATACACGGGTCACAGGCGGCGCGGCGCAACACGGCGGCCTCCACCGTGTTGCGCAACTCCTCGCACAAAGCGCCGCGAACCGATTCTGCCAGACAGTAATTACCATTTCGGTCGGGCGATTCGATAGCCTGTTTTTTAGCCAGCGATTGTTGAATCGCGTGCTTGACCTCTTCTTGTTTAAAGAACGGCCCGCACCATGTTTCAGCCCCGGTTTGCGCAGCAGGTTACAGATTGTGGTGCGCGGATGAGGTGTCCACAGCAAAGCCATGGCAAGCATGACAGCGCCCCGCCCGGCATCATTTTTTTGGGCGCCAAAGACTCGGGAAGAGTAAAAAATAGCTGGTCTTTCATTGGCTGTAATGATGATGAGAAATTAGGACTGAGCCATTCAATAACGTTTGGATTTTCGGAGTGGGTTGTACCTGACTGTATCGGCCGTATCGCGGGCAGGCGGGGTAGAATGAACGCTCAATCTGCCGCGCGAGGACTTGCCATGTTCATTGAATTATTCATCCTAGTCGTGCTGGTCGCAGTCGTCATCATCGCACTGCGCCCGCCGCGCAAATAAACCAGGGGGCCTCTGCCCCCTGGTTTATCGAATAAATTTCTTTCCTGCAAGATTTTTGCCGCCGCCGGTCTGAATGTCCGACCCGCCGCGCAAATCCTATCTGATACGACTTTTGCGCGAAACCCGGCGCACGGGACTTTCCATCCAATTTTTGATCCGGTTGGCATCGCCGACGCGGGTATGTTTGCCCCAGGAATCGAGCAGCACGATGACGGTCGGCCGATCGGACACTCTGGCTTTCATTACCAGACAATTACCGGCCTCGCTGATGTAACCGGTCTTGCTCAGGCCAATTTCCCAGTTTCTGCTGCGCACCAGCGGATTGGTGTTGCCAAAGCGCATCGCCTGCGTCCCGACTTGCACGGTGTGGGAAGACTGCGTGGTGGCGCGCCTGATTTCCGGGTAGGTTTCGGCGGCCTGCACCATTTTAACCAGGTCGTGCGCAGTCGAAACATTCTCGCTTTGCAAGCCGACCGGGCCAGCGAAACGGGTGTAGTTCATCCCCAGCTCGCGCGCCTTGGCGTTCATCAGCGCCACCATCACCGGCGTGCCGCCGGGAAATGTGCGCGCCAGCGCCGAGGCAGCGCGATTCTCCGAAGCCATTAGCGCCAGCGCCAACAGATCGCCACGGCGCAGGGTCATGCCTTCGCGCAGGCGTGACTTGGTCCCTTTCAGACGGTCACGATCCTCGCGGGTGATGGTGATCGGCTCGTCCAGCGGCAGCCGCGCATCCAGAATCACCATCGCGGTCATCAGCTTGGTGATCGAGGCGATGGGCGTAACTTCGTTCTCGTGTTTGCGGTATAGCGGCTGTTGCGTCTGCTCGTCATAGATCAGCGCGATCGCCGAACCGAGGCGGGGCAATTTGCCATGGAAGTAAGGCAAGTAAGGCATATCCGCCGCCACGGCAGACCAGGCCAGCACGCCCAGCAAACTTCCGATCAATCCCTGTTTTATCTTCATTAATTTTTCCTTGCAGCGTTGGTGAGGCGCAGGATAGCCGAATAAGCGACATAGGCAACCCAGATCTGTCACCCATGGTCCGCAAACAACCTGCGGCAAACTGTTGCGACAACGGATTTAGAGGCGGATCGCCGCGCAAATCAGCAAATTTTCACAAGATAGCGGCAGATAGCACTTCCGCCGTCCATCGGCCGGCCCCTGCCACTCATCCCGCCCGCGCCTCACCTTGCGCCTGTTGCTGCTGCAATGCCCACATCTGGGCATAAGCGCCGCCCTGGCGCAGCAACTCGCGATGGGTGCCGCGCTCGACGATGCGCCCCTGTTCCATCACCAGAATCTGTTCGGCATCGACCACGGTGGACAAACGATGGGCGATCACAAGTGTGGTGCGCTCGCTGGCAATACCGCGCAATTCGTCCTGTATCGCGCGCTCCGATTTCGAGTCGAGTGCCGAGGTCGCCTCGTCGAAGATCAGCAGCGCCGGATTCTTCAGCAGGGCGCGCGCAATGGCGACGCGCTGTTTCTCGCCGCCGGACAGTTTCAGCCCGCGCTCGCCCACCATCGTGTCGTAGCCCAGCGGCAGCGAGGCGATGAAATGATGCAGATGCGCGGATTGCGCGGCGCGCAGGATGTCCTCACGCGTCGCCTCCGGGCGGCCGTAGGCGATGTTGTAGTAGATGGTGTCATTGAACAGCACCGTGTCCTGCGGCACGATGCCGATGGCGGCGCGCAGGCTTTGCTGGGTGACCTGGCGGATGTCCTGCCCGTCGATCAGAATCGCGCCGTCATCCACGTCGTAGAAACGGAATAGCAGGCGCGACAGGGTGGATTTGCCCGCCCCGCTCGCCCCCACCACCGCCAGCGTGTGCCCGGCGGGAATCTCGAAACTCACGTCATGCAAAATCTGCCGCGTCGGATCATAGGAAAAACTCACATTCGCGAAACGCACCGATGCCTGTTTGACCTGCAGGGCGGGCGCATCGGGCAGGTCCTGCACTTCGCGGTTCTGGTTGAGTATCCTGAACATGCGCTCCATATCGGCCAGCGCGTTCTTGATCTCGCGATAGACAAAACCAAGGAAATGCAGCGGCATGTAGAGCTGCAACATAAACACATTGACCAGCACCAGATCGCCCACGGTCATTTTTCCCCGCGCCACCTCGTCCGCCGCCAGCAGCATCAGCAATGTCACGCCGATGGCGATGATCACGCTTTGCCCGGCGTTGAGCGTGGCCAGCGAAGTCTGGTTGCGCACAGCCGACACTTCCCACTGCCGCATCTGCTCGTCGTAGCGCGCCACCTCGTAGTGTTCGTTGCCGAAATACTTCACCGTTTCATAGTTGAGCAGGCTGTCGATGGCGCGCGTGTTGGCCTTCGAGTCCATGTCGTTCATGGTGCGGCGGAACACCATGCGCCATTCGGTCACCACCAAAGTGAACGCAATGTAGGCCGCCAGGGTGACGAAAGTGATGATGGCGAACCACGGGTCGTATTTGACAAACAATATCGCCGCCACCAGAAAGATTTCCAGCAGCGTGGGCAGGATATTGAACAGCATGAAGGTGAGCAGGAAGCTGATGCCGCGTGTGCCGCGCT
>PCWU01000021.1:11423-13214 GCA_002787455.1 Gallionellaceae bacterium CG11_big_fil_rev_8_21_14_0_20_60_62
CCACCGGTTTGCCGGTCCAGATGAAAGCGCAGGGAGAGATTGTGCAGATGCTCGAACACCTGCAGGGCGACGCGGCGGATGGCGCGCTGGGTCACCTTGGCGAACAGCGCATCGCGCAATTCACCGAAGGCGCTGCTCAACAAACGCAGCAGCCCGTAGGCAAAAATCAGCATCACCGGCACCGCAAGCATCGCCTGCGGCAGACTCATCGCATCGACGATCTCCTTCAGCAGCAGCGGCACGCCGACGTTGGCCAGTTTGGAGGCGACCAGCAACAGCACGACCGCCGTCACCCGCCACTTAAACTCAAGCAGGTAGGGGACAAGGCTGCGGATGGCTTTCCAGTCGCCGGGACTCAGCGGCGGAACATAATCGGAACGGTTGTGGCGCATCAAGCGGGAATCATAGGCACGGGGTCGTCATTATAAGCCAGACTGCATCCTGCATCCGTCCGCCTAATGCGGCTGGCGCACCAGCAGATACACCAGCATGCGGATGACGCCGTAGCTCAAGTGGGCGAGCAACGAGACAAAGGGCGAACGGCGCGCCATCTCCACCCGCCGCGCATCGAATTCGACTGCGCGCAGCACTTGTTTGCGCAGGTCGCGCGCAAAGGGCTCGTCGCGCACCACGAGGTTGGCCTCGCGCGCCAGCAGCAGGCTAAACGGATCGAGATTGGACGAGCCCACCGTCGCCCATTTACCGTCCACCACCGCGACCTTGGCATGCAGATAACTGGCGCGGTATTCGTAAATTTCGATCCCGGACTGCAACAACTGGCCGAACAAGGCAAGGGTGGCGTAATGCTGCAAGCGGTATTCAACCCGCCCCTGCAATAGCAGCACCACGCGCACGCCGCGCTGCGCCGCTTCCTGCAGGGCATGGCGAATCGCCAGACCGGGCAAAAAATAGGCATGCGCCAACACAATCTCGCGCCCGGCCTGGCGGATCGCCTCCAGATAGGCATGCTCGATGTCATGCCGATGCCGCAGATTGTCGCGCAACAGCAAAGCGACCGGCGTATCCGCCTCCTGCTTTTGCGCCTCCCGCAGGCGCGCGCGCCAGTGGCCAATACGTTTTTTTAGGGTCACCCAGCGCGTGCTAAACCACAGACGGCGCATCGTTTCCTGCACTTCACGCGCCAACCGTCCCTGCACCCTAACCGTGAAATCAAGGCGCGGCATGTCGATGTCGCCGCCTTCCGGAATATCGTTGACGATATTGATGCCGCCGATATAGGCGATCTCGCCGTCGATTTCCACCAGCTTGCGGTGCAACCGGCGCAGACGGCGCAGGCGGCTCCGGCGCAGGGTAAAGGCGGAAATCTCGCGCCGAAACCAGGCTACCTCGGCCCCGGCAATCCGCAAGTCGTCAATCCACGCCTGCGGCAGATCGGCCGAGCCGAAGCCGTCCAGCAAAAGGCGCACCGCAACCTCGCGCTGGGCCGCGCGCTGCAACGCCTGCAGCACCATGCGCCCGGTCTCGTCGGCGGCAAAAATATAGGTTTCTATCTGCACCCGGTGCTGCGCCGCATCGATGTCTGCACACAGCTGAGGGAAGAAACGCTCCCCGTTCTGCAGCAGGGTGAGGCGCTGGCCGCCGACGCGAAAAGTGTCCTTCATCGTTTTCTTAGTTGTGCCAGTAGCGCCGCGTGATCGGACATGTTGCGCCCGCCGCGCACCTGGCATTGCACCAAATCGAAACCGCGCATGTAGATGCGGTCGAGTTTGAGCAGCGGCAGGGCCGACGGGAAGCTGCGCGCCGGCTTGCCGTGCTGCAGGCAGAACACAT
>PCWU01000021.1:13227-13517 GCA_002787455.1 Gallionellaceae bacterium CG11_big_fil_rev_8_21_14_0_20_60_62
GCGATCAACAGGGGTGCATCGGCCGGCACCGCCGTCTGCGCATAGTCGATCAGCGCCTGTAATTGCGTGCGGCGACCGCGCGCAAACAAGCCGAAGTGCGTGCACAGGCAGTGCACGCGACGCCCTTCGATATCGATCTCGCAATGCAGCAGGCCGCGTTGCTCGAAGCGGTGCGCCGACACATCGGTATTGTGCGAGAGGACGATGGGGAAACGGCTGAGGATGGCGTTGCCGTGGTGCCCCGCCTCGTACACCGAGTTCATGCCGTAGGCGTGATGCAGCCAGAACGG
>PCWU01000027.1:0-2556 GCA_002787455.1 Gallionellaceae bacterium CG11_big_fil_rev_8_21_14_0_20_60_62
TGCTCACGCGCATCTGATCCAGGGTGTGATGCTGGAACGGGGTGCCGTCGAAGGCGCCAAGGGTGAACAGCGTGGCACCGTCCTGCCCGAACAGGTGGAACGCGCCGTCGGCCTGCAAGCTCATCCCCATCGGTTGCACGACAGCCGCCACTTCGCTGGCGAACAGGGCGCGGTCGGCACCGCACACGAGGTTGAGCCCGATCATCTGATCGACCTCGGCGCAGAATGCATCGAGTTCGCGCGCGCGCTCCATGGCGCTATCGACCAGCGGCAGCACCATGTCGGCATCTTCCTTGCGCCCGACCTCGCCCATCAACTCGCGAAAATCGGCCAGCCGCGTCTCGCTGATCGCACCGTCGCGGTCAACCAGTTGCAGGCCGACTTTCATCTCGGAATACGTGGTCAAGCTATCCGGGATGATGCGTTCCCAGACACCGTTCGCCACATTGCAGCCGCAGGCGCGCAGGGTCTTGCCAAAATCGAAGCGGCGCTGCCAGATGCGCGCCAGCGCTTGCGCGCTCAAGGGGAATTTCGGGGTCATGCTGACGATGTAATCGGTTCGTTCATCGAGCAGGGTACAGGTGCCGGGTGTGCCGCCGTCCGCGATGAAATGCTCGCGCTGCACATCGTCTTCTTCCGCCGCAACGTCAAGGGGAGCGGCTGCCGCCTGCGGCGCGGCCTCGATGCGGTTCAAGCTGCGCCGGTAGCGCCATTGTTGCCACCAGCCGTAGGCATAGACCGCGACAACGACGACGATGGCAATGATCAGCAGGCTTTTCTGGAATTCACTCATATCTGGGTAGTGGGGTAATGCGGTGGCGGTTGCCGGTGGAGATTATCGCAAGCGTCCCGCCAAATAGCTACACCAGCGGCAACTCACCTTCGCTCACGCCAACCTTGGCGATCGCGTGCAGGGCTTTGATGAATTCGCCATCCTCGTGCAGTTGGCCGAGCGTGCGCGGATGCGGGTGGCCGCGCATCCGTGCCAGCCGGGCGCGGCTAACGGCCGGCATCTCCCACTGTAATCCGGCCAGCAATTCGTCCGCCGAGTCGGGCCGGTTGCACACCAGCACCATGTCGCACCCGGCATCCAGCGCCGCTTCGGCGCGCTGCACGATACCGCCTGCCACGGTTGCCCCTGCCATGCTTAAGTCGTCGCTGAAGATGCAGCCATCAAACCCCAGTTCACCGCGCAAAATATCCTTCAGCCAGACTTTGGAGAAACCGGCCGGGCGAGGATCGACTTTGGGGTAGCTGACATGCGCCGGCATTACTGCCGTCAGGCCGAAGCTGATCATTTGGCGAAACGGGATCAGATCGCACAGCTCAATGTCGGCATAACCGCGCTCATCGACCGGAATATCAAGATGCGAGTCGGCGCAGACAAAACCGTGACCGGGAAAATGTTTGCCCACCGCCGGCATCCCGGCCTGCTTTAATCCCAGCAGCAAACCGTGCGCCAGCTCGGCAATGGCCTGCGGCTCGGCGTGAAACGCGCGATCACCAATCACACTGCTGGCGCCGTAATCCACGTCGAGCACCGGCGTGAAACTAAAATCCACCCCGCCGGCGCGCAACTCCGCGCCGAGCACAAAACCGATCTCCTGTGCCAGCAACTTGGCCCGTTTTGGCCGGGTATCCCACAGTTTGCCAAGTTCGCGCATCGGCGGGATCCTGGTGAATCCCTCGCGGAAACGCTGTACCCTGCCCCCCTCGTGATCCACCGCGATCAGCAGGGTCGGGGTGCGCAAGGCATGAATGGCGGCGGTCAGCTCACCCAGTTGCGCGGGCGATTCGTAATTGCGCGCGAACAGAATCACCCCTCCCACCAACGAATGCCTGAGCCGCGCCTCATCTTCCGGCGTCAACCGTGTTCCCGCCACATCCAGCATCACAGGCCCCAACCCCATCTCACGTCCTCCCAAGAATTATTGATGCGGCGGACCTCCGCCTTTTTCCAGAGCGCAAGTGTAAATCATCATGCGGTCGGGAAAGTTGGACTTTGCTTGGTGGTATATCAATCCATGGTGTCCAAAAATTTCGGCGTTGCCGGTTGTCATGCTCCAGACTATCCAATATCCTCGCCATCCTTATATTGAAAGTTGCGCCATGGCCATCAGCATCAAAACCCCGCAGGAAATTGAAAAAATGCGCGTTGCCGGCCGTCTGGCCGGTGAAGTGCTGGATTACATCGCGCCTTTCGTGCAGACGGGTGTTACCACGGATGAGCTGGATAAACTCTGCCACGACTACATGGTGGACGTGCAGGGTTGCATTCCGGCGCCGCTCAACTATGCGCCTGGCGGCCACACGCCCTATCCGAAATCCATCTGCACCTCGATCAACCACCAGGTCTGCCATGGCGTGCCGGGTGACAAGAAATTAAAAAACGGCGACATCGTCAATCTCGACATCACCACCATCAAGGATGGCTGGCACGGCGACACCAGCCGCATGTACTACGTCGGCGAACCTTCCATCCAGGCCAAACGTCTGTGTGAAAAAACCTATGAGGCGATGTGGCGCGGCATTCGCACGGTGCGTGCAGGTGCCTAT
>PCWU01000027.1:2570-3799 GCA_002787455.1 Gallionellaceae bacterium CG11_big_fil_rev_8_21_14_0_20_60_62
TTCAGACCTTTGCCGAAAGTCTCGGCTATGGCGTGGTGCGAGAGTTCTGCGGCCACGGCATCGGACGCAAATTCCACGAAGATCCCCAGGTGCTGCATTACGGCAAGCCCGGCACGGGGATTAAACTGGAAGCGGGCATGATCTTCACCATCGAACCGATGATCAATGCGGGCAAGGCGGGGATCAAGCAGCTGGGCGATGGCTGGACCGTGGTCACCAAAGACCACAGCCTGTCGGCCCAGTGGGAGCACACCATTCTGGTCACGGCGGACGGCTTTGAAGTGTTGACGCTGTCCGCCGGATCGCCGCCCATCCCGGACTGATGTCGATCACCCACATTCGCGACAGCCTGCGCCGCGCGCGCCAGGCACTGCTCGAACGCTATGCGGAGAAACCGAATCCTGCCCGTTATCTGCGCGACCATACCGGCGTCATTGATGACCACTTGCGCCAGCTCTGGCGTACCTCCGGGCTGTCCGGCGATCTGTCGCTGGTGGCCGTCGGCGGCTATGGCCGCGCCGAGCTGTATCCGCGCTCGGATGTTGATCTGCTGATTCTGCTGCCGCAGGAAGCGGATGGCGCCCTGCAGGACTGTTTGCGGGAACTGGTCAGCCAGTGGTGGGACACTGGGCTGGAAGTCGGCCACAGCGTGCGGACCGTGGCCGAGTGCGTCGAAGCCAGCAGCGACGTCACGGTGCAGACCAACTTGCTCGAGGCACGCCTGATCGACGGTTCGCGCAGTCTGTTCGATACGCTGCAGGAGGCCATGCAGACACATCTGGATGTGCGCGCTTTCTATCTCGCCAAACTGCAGGAACAAAGCGAGCGTTACAAGCGCTATACCGATATCGATTTCAATCTGGAACCGAATCTGAAAGAAAGTCCCGGCGGTCTGCGCGACTTGCACAGTGTGCTGTGGATCGCGCGTGCCGCCAGCTTGGGACACACCTGGCAGACGCTGGCACAAAACGGTCTGCTCTCGGCAAGCGAGGCACACCATGCACAGCGCCATCAGCGACTGTTACAGGACATGCGCATCCGTCTGCACCAACTGTGCGGTCGCCACGACGACCGTATGGTGTTCGACTACCAGCAACAATTGGCGCAGCAGTTGGGCATTGCGGCGACCCCGCAGCTGCGCGCCAGCGAGCGCATGATGCGGCGCTATTACCGCACCAAGCGCGAGATCCAGCTCCTGAACGATGTGTTGATGCAGACCCTGCGCGCGC
>PCWU01000014.1:0-477 GCA_002787455.1 Gallionellaceae bacterium CG11_big_fil_rev_8_21_14_0_20_60_62
CATGTTGGCGATGATCCACAGCACGATGAAAGCCACGGCGATATTGCCCAGCTGCCCCAGCACGCGCGCGCCGTTGCCGTCACTGGCGCTATACAGCGTCAGCAGGCTGACCAGCAGCAGCGCCCCCAGCCCGGACAACAGGACCGGATCGAGGTGCAGCACGAAACGCTGTTTGAGTTGGCGCAGATTCATCAATCTCCCTCCGCCGTGTCGCTGACTGCGGCCTTTTTCAGGGGCTTGGGCAGCTTGCCCAGCAGATAATAATCGAACACCTTGCGCGCAATCGGCGCCGCCGTCGAGCTGCCGTGTCCGCCGTTTTCCGCCAGCACCGCCAGCGCGATGCGCGGCTGGTCGGCCGGGGCGAAGGCGATGAACCAGGCATGGTCGCGATTGTATTCCGAGACTTTTTTCTCATCATATTTTTCGCCCTGCTTGATCGCGATGACCTGCGCCGTCCCTGTCTTGGCTCCCACCGGA
>PCWU01000014.1:490-2517 GCA_002787455.1 Gallionellaceae bacterium CG11_big_fil_rev_8_21_14_0_20_60_62
CAGGTCAAACAGGGGTTGCGGCGGCGCGCTCGTCTCGCGTTGGATCGCCTTGACCAGATGCGGACGATAGCCCACGCCGCCGTTGGCCAAAGTGGCCGTGACATGCGCCATCTGCAGGGGCGTGGCCAACTGATAGCCCTGCCCGATGCCGGCCGACACGGTATCGCCCGGATACCATATCTGCTGGTGGCGTTGCATCTTCCACCCGGTGGAAGGCAACAGCCCCGGCACTTCGCCCTCGAGGTCAATTCCGGTGCGCTTGCCAAAACCGAACTGGCCGAGATAGTCGTGCATGCGATCGATGCCGAGTTCGGTCGCCAGTCCGTAATAGTAGGTGTCGCACGACACCACGATGGACTTGAACATATCCACGCGGCCATGACCGCCCACTTTCCAGTCGCGGTACTGATGCCGGCTACCGGGCAGCATGTAGTAACCCGGATCGCTGATGCTGAAATCGGGCGAGCGCGCAGCGAAATGCAATCCGGTCAATGCCATGAACGGCTTGATCGTCGAACCCATCGGATACTGTCCGCGCAGGGCACGGTTGTTGAGCGGCACGTCCGGCGAATTGTTGAGCGCATCCCAGCTCTCGGTGTCGATGCCGTCGATGAACAGATTGGGGTCGTAGCCGGGCTTGCTGACATAGGCCAGCACCTCGCCGTTGGCCGGATCGATGGCCACCAGCGCACCGCGAAAATCACCGAATGCCTGCACCGCCACTTCCTGCAAACCGGCATCCAGGGTCAGCGTCAGGTTTTTGCCCGACTCGGGCGCGGTGCGCGACACCATGCGCACCGCCCGTCCGCCGGCATCCACCTCGACCTGCTCGAAACCGGTCACGCCGTGCAGTACTTTTTCGTAATACTGTTCGATGCCGGTCTTGCCGATGTATTCGGAGCCCAGGTAGTTGGCTGCGACCTCGCCCGCTTCCAGCTCCTCCAGTTCCTGCTGATTGATGCGGCCGATGTAGCCGAGCAAATGCGAGGTTGTCTCGGTGTAGGGGTACTCCCGAAACAGGCGCGCCTTCAATTCGACGCCCGGAAAGCGATAACGCTGCGCGGCAAAACGCGCCACTTCCTCATCCGTCAGCCGGGTGCGGATGGGCAGGGTTTGCAGCGAGCGCCGCTCCGCCAGCAGCTTTTTGAAGCGGCGCAAATCCTTGGGTTTGATCTCGACCAGCTTGCCGATCTCGGCGATGGTCTGATCCAGATTGCGAATGTTGTCCGGCGTGACTTCCAGGGTGTAGCCGGCATAGTTGCGCGCCAGCACCACGCCGTTGCGGTCGGTAATCACGCCCCGGTTGGGCACGATGGGCACAACATAGATGCGATTGCTTTCTGCCAGCGTGTCGAAATGCCCATGCTGCAATACCTGAAGATAGAACACCCGCGCCAGCAGCAGCAGCATCAGCAGGCCGGCAAAACCCAGACCGACAAACAGGCGCAAGCGGAAGAAATGGATTTCGCGCTGACTATTCTTCAGCTCGATCTTGCGCGTCATAGCTGGTCGGAATCGCGCCGCGGGCGGCGCAGCGTCTGGATGAGCAAAGTGAGCGGTGCCCACAACAGCGCGGAGGTCAGACTGCCGATGAAGTATTCCCACGCGACAAAACCGCGCACCTGCCAATGAACAAGGGCATAGACGGCATAACTGACCAGCAATAGGGCGAACACATGCAGCGATTGTTCTTTCAGGCTGAACATCTGCACGCGCCGGTTCAGGACCAGCCCGCCGAACGCCAGCACGGAATACGCCAGCGCATGCTGTCCGAACAGGCTCGCGTCGGCGACATCGACCAGTATCCCCAGCACCCAGGCAGTGCCGATACCGACCCGATGCGGTTTGTGCGTGCACCAATAGAGCAGGACCAGCGCCACGAAATCGGGACGCGCGGCCAGCGCCCAACCGTGCCAGGGCAACCATTCGAACAGCACGGCAACGATGAGCGAGGCAAAGATGAAACGACGGCTGGCGGGAAGCAAAAATTCACGGTCCGTGTTCAGAAGCGATTTCACCGGGCACCT
>PCWU01000014.1:2527-4834 GCA_002787455.1 Gallionellaceae bacterium CG11_big_fil_rev_8_21_14_0_20_60_62
GCGCTCGATGCGCACGACCTTCGCCACCGGCAATGCGGGCGGATACGTACCGTCGAGGCCGGATGTCACCAACTCGTCGCCCACCTCGATATCCACGGCGACCGGTTGATAACGCAATTCCATCTCGCTGATGTTGCCCGAGCCAAAGACCGCCGCGCGCAAACCGTTGCGCACCACTTGCACCGGCACGATATTATTTTTGTCGGTGACCAGCGTCACTTCGGACAACCACGGAAAGGTGCGCGTGACCTGGCCGACCACACCCCGGTTATCGATCACCGCCTGCCCCGCCAGCACACCGGCCCGCGCACCGGCATCCACCAGCAGTTTTCGCTTGAAGATGTCGCGCTCCAGATAGACGATCTGTGCCGCCCGGACGTTGTAGTCACTACGCTGCTTGATTTCCAGCAGGGCGCGCAATTGCTCATTCTCGTTCAGCACCGCTTCAAATTGATTCAGGCGCGCCGCATCCGCATCATGTTGCAGGCGCAACGCCTCGTTTTGGGCGACCAGATGGCGCTGCAGCGAGATATATTCTGAACCGTCGTGCCAGAGTGTGCCGGGCAGTGTCGTCAGGCGCTGCAAGGGATAGATGATGACGGCAATGACTTGACGCGTGGATTCCAGATAACGGTAGCGTGCATCCACGAACAGCAACATCAGGGAAAGTAACGAGAAAAAAACCAGTCGCGCGACCGCGCTCGGGCCGCGATTGAAAAAAGGTAACGAGCGCGTGTCTTCCAGCACCGCTGAATCAATCTGAAGTGAAGATATTCGTGTATTTGTCCATGCTCTCCAGCGCCTTGCCCGAACCGCGCACCACGCAGGTCAGCGGATCGTCGGCGATCACCACCGGCAGGCCGGTCTCTTCCATCAGCAGGCGGTCGAGGTCGCGCAGCAGGGCGCCGCCGCCGGTCAGCACCATGCCTTTGCTGGCGATGTCCGCACCAAGTTCGGGCGGGGTCTGTTCCAGCGCGGTCTTCACCGCGCTGACGATACTATTTAGCGGATCGGTCAGCGCTTCCAGAATCTCGTTGCTGGAGATGGTGAAACTGCGCGGCACGCCTTCCGCCAGATTGCGACCGTTCACTTCCAGCTCGCGCACTTCGCTGCCGGGGAAAGCGGAACCGATCTCCTTTTTGATCTGCTCGGCCGTGGTCTCGCCGATCAGCATGCCGTAATTGCGCCGGATGTAATTGATGATGGCGTCGTCGAATTTGTCGCCGCCGACCCGCACCGAGCCGGAATACACCGCGCCGCCAAGCGAGATCACACCCACTTCCGTCGTGCCGCCGCCAATATCGACCACCATCGAACCGGTTGCATCCTCCACCGGCAGGTCGGCGCCGATCGCCGCCGCCATTGGCTCCTCAATCAGTTCGACGCGGCGCGCGCCCGCGCCAAACGCCGATTCGCGAATGGCGCGGCGCTCAACCTGGGTCGAGCCGCACGGCACGCAAATCACGATGCGCGGGCTGGGGGTGAAGATGCTGGATTTGTGCACGCGGCGAATGAAATGCTTGAGCATCTGCTCGGTCACGGTGAAGTCGGCGATCACGCCGTCCTTCATCGGGCGGATGGCGGTGATGTTGCCCGGCGTGCGTCCCAGCATCTGCTTGGCGGCAATCCCGACCTGCTGGATCACCTTCTTGCCGTTGGGTCCGCCTTCCTGGCGGATCGCCACCACTGACGGCTCGTCCAGCACCACCCCGTGACCGCGCAGCCAGATCAGCGTATTCGCCGTACCGAGGTCAATGGCAAGGTCGTTGGAAAAATAGCCCTTGAAAAGTCCGAACATGTTGTATCCCGTAGTCTAAAGAGGTGCCCCGAATGGGCGCGTATGATACCCTATCGACTTTGTTTAAATAAAGTTTTTGCCATGTCTTTAAGCACCCTTGATGTCGAAAAAATCGCCCGCTTGGCGCGCCTGGCGATGGATGAAAACGAGGTCGAAGCCGCCCGCAATCAGCTGTCCGGCATCTTTGGCCTGATCGCCGAGATGCAAGCCGTGGATACAGACGGCGTGGAGCCGATGTCGCACAGCCAGGATCTGGCGCAGCGTCTGCGCGTTGATGTCGTCACCGACAGCAACCAGCGTGTGCTGTTCCAGGCGATCGCGCCTCAGGTCGAAGCCGGTCTTTATCTCGTTCCCCAAGTCATCGAATAAGCCCATGTTTAAATCCAGCCTCAGGCAAATCGGCACCGCCCTCACTTCCCGCAAGATTTCCAGCGTCGAGCTGACCCAGCTCTACCTCGATCGCATTGCCCGATTGAACCCGGCACTCAACGCCTTCATCACGCTGAATC
>PCWU01000124.1 GCA_002787455.1 Gallionellaceae bacterium CG11_big_fil_rev_8_21_14_0_20_60_62
CAATCAGGAAAAACTGGCGCAGAAGCTGCGCTACAACAAACCGGACGACCTGCTCGCCGCCCTCGGCCGCGGCGACATCACGCCGCGCCGCGTCAGCCTGGCCATCACGCCGGAGGCGCCCGCACCGCGCAAGATTCCCGCCGGCCAGCAGCCGACCCATGCGCCGCGCATCCTCATCGAGGGCGTGAACAACCTGACCTACAAACTCGCCCTGTGCTGCCGTCCGCAACCCACCGACGCCATCGTCGCCTACGTCACCCGCGACCGTGGTATCACCATCCACCGCCGCGTCTGCCCCTTCATGCAGCGCGTGCCGGAGGAACGGGAAGACCGGCTGCTGGATGCGCGGTGGTCGGCCTGACCGTTGACTACGCAGGATGAATTTGGCCGATGCCGGCAAAGCACATATACTTCGCCGGACGGATGCGGTGCGATTCCGTCGCCGGACGTTTTCTGAAAACGAGCGAAGCGAGTTTCGCCAAAAGGAGGCCACGATGAAGACCCTGATGACAAGTTTACTGGTCGCTGCAGGCATGCTGCTCGGCAGCACCGCGCAGGCGGAGGACACGGCGGCGGCGTCTTCACCTGCTGTTCAAAATGAAGCTGCCGCGCCAGCGCCCACTCAGCAAACACCCAAGGCCAAGCCCGTCAAGGCATTGAAACTTCTCCCCGGCGTACCCCGCCCCAGGGACATGGATTTGCGCCATTGCCTGGAACTGCCGACCAACGCCGAGATTGCGGCATGCGCCGGTGAATGAGCGCGCGGCCCGATCCCATCGGGCCTCGGTGCACCTATAAGGTAAAATCGCGCATCAATCCGTTTGCCGCCCCGTTTGGGTGATGGCATCAAATCAAAGAGTTACACCCTCACCCCTTCCCCGAGGGAAAGGGGATTTAACCAGTGCACCCGCAGGATGCAACAGACCCGATGAATAGACTCAAGCTGCACTGGCAGATACTCCTCGCACTTTTACTCGCCGCACTTGCCGGCTCGCTGGCCGGCGCCGACGCCTCGCTGTTCGGCGTGCGCTACTACGCGGTGTTCGATTTCATCGGCACACTGTTCCTGAATGCGCTGAAGATGCTGATCGTGCCGCTGGTGGTGTCGTCCATCATCGCGGGCATCGCGGGCATCGGCGGTGGCGGGGAGTTCGGGCGGCTGGGGTTGAAGACGCTGGCCTATTACGCGACCACCAGCCTGTTCGCCATTCTGATCGGCCTTGCCATCGTCAATCTAACCGCGCCCGGCATCATCGACGGTCAACCCGCAAAAGAACAACTGGGCATGGAACAAGTGAGCGACGGGGTGGTCGCGCGCGTGGAAGGCAAAGGCGCGGGTGATCTGGTCGGCATCTTTCTGCGCATGGTGCCGACCAACATCGTGGCGGCGGCCGCCGACGGCCAGATGCTGGGACTGATTTTCTTCAGTCTGCTGTTCGGTTTTTTCATGACCAGGATCGAGGAACCCCACGCCGAGAGCCAGTACAAGTTCTGGCAAAGCCTGTTCCGGGTGATGATGAAGATCACCGACTGGGTGATGAAGTTCGCGCCCATCGGCGTGTTCGGTCTGGTGGCGAAGGTGGTGGCGGGCACCGGTTTCGCTGCCATCGCGCCGTTGACCTGGTTCTTCTTCAGCGTGCTGGCGGGGCTGGCTGTGCATTCCCTGCTGGTGTTGCCCGCCTTGCTGTATTTTGTGGGCGGGGTGAGCCCGCTGCGCCACTACCGCGCCATGGCGCCTGCCCTGCTCACCGCTTTTTCCACCAGTTCCTCCGCCGCCACCCTGCCGCTGACCATGGAATGCGTGGAAAAGAACGCGGGCGTGTCCAACCGCACCAGCAGTTTTGTGCTGCCGCTGGGGGCGACGGTGAACATGGACGGCACCGCTCTGTATGAGTGCGTGGCGGCGATGTTCATCGCGCAGGCTTACGGTATCGAGCTGGGTTTCGTGCAGCAGTTCACCATCGTGCTGCTGGCGCTGGTCACCTCCATCGGCGTGGCGGCCATCCCTTCCGCCAGCCTGGTCGCCATCGCCATCATCCTCGGTGCCATCGGCCTGCCGCTGGAAGCCATCGGCCTGATTCTGGCGGTGGACCGCGTGCTGGACATGTGCCGCACCTCGGTGAATGTGTTCAGCGATTCCTGCGGCGCGGTTATCATCGCGCGCCGGGATGGTGAAGAGAACGTGTTAAAGGCTTAAACCCACTTACCACAGAGACACGGAGACAGAGCGTGTGTTGCAGTGGCTTCGGCCCCGTACAACCACGGCCTACCCCTTGCGGGTGCAGAGAAAGTCAACGCCGTGATATTGGCTGGTTTTACTCGGTGTTCTCTGTGGTGAATCTAAGAAGTTGTTGTTGAATTTGTCGTCATATTCAGGAGTAACCGTTGAGCGTCAATTACGATGAATCGTCCTTCAAAGTGCTGCGCGGCCTCGACCCCGTGCGCCAGCGTCCCGGCATGTACACCACGCTGGACAATCCCAACCACATCATCATCGAAGTGGTGGACAACGCCTGCGACGAGGCGCTGGCGGGTTACGCAAAAAACATCTCCGTCATCGCGCACGGCGACGGCTCGGTGACGGTGCACGACGACGGGCGCGGCATCCCGGTCGGCCTGCATCCGGAAGAACATAAATCCGTGGTGGAAGTGGCGTTCACCGTACTCCACTCGGGCGGCAAGTTCGACAAGGAAGCGGGCGGCGCCTACCAGTTCTCCGGCGGTCTGCACGGCGTCGGCGTGGCGGTCACTAACGCGCTGTCCACCGCAGTCGAGATCGGCGTCTTCCGCGACGGCGGCGAGCATTTCCTGCGCTTCGAGCACGGCGCGGCACAACAGCCGCTGGCGCGCGTCGCCGATTGCCCGAAGCGCAAGACCGGCACCAGCGTGCGCGCCTGGCCGGATGCAAAATATTTCGACGCGCCCAACATCAACCTCGCGCAACTGGAACGCGTGCTGCGCTCCAAGGCGGTGCTGCTGCCGGGCGTAGTCGTCACGCTGCTGATCGAGAAAAGCGGCGAGCGCAAGGAATGGACGTATCCGGACGGACTGCGTGGCTATCTGACGCAGGCGCTGGATGCGCAGGAAGACGGCGGCGCGCTGGTGGCGCCGATCTTTTCGGGAGAGCGCCACATTCCAAAAGGCGACGACAACTACGCCGAGGGCGAAGGCGCGGCCTGGGCGCTGGCGTGGACCGAGGACGGCGCGCTCACGCGCGAATCCTATGTGAACCTGATCCCCACCTGGAACGGCGGCACGCACGATTCCGGCCTGCGCGACGCGATGTTCAACGCGGTGAAGAGCTTCATCGAACTGCACGGCATGCTGCCCAAGGGCGTGAAGCTAAATTCCGACGACGTGGCCAACCGCGCCAGCTTCGTGCTCTCGGCCAAGGTGCTCGACCCTTCCTTCCAGGGCCAGACCAAGGACAGGCTGGTGTCGCGCACCGCGCTCAAACTGGTGTCCAACCTGATCACCGACCCGCTGCTGCTGTGGCTGAACGATCATGTCGATTACGGCAAGCGCATCGCCGAGGTCGTCATTAAGCAGGCGCAGAGCCGGATGAAATCGGCACAGAAGGTAGAGAAGAAAAAAGGTTCCTCCGTCGCCGTGCTGCCCGGCAAACTGACCGATGCGGCGGATTTCAATCCCGATCGCAACGAGCTGTTCCTGGTCGAGGGCGATTCCGCCGGCGGCTCGGCCAAGCAGGGGCGCAGCAAGGAGTTCCAGGCCATCCTGCCGCTGCGCGGCAAGGTGCTCAACACTTTCGAGGTGGACCGCAACCGCCTGTTCGCCAACGCCGAGGTGCACGACATCGCGGTGGCGATCGGCGTCGATCCGCACGACCTGAACGACAACGCCGACCTGAGCGGCCGGCGTTACAAGGGCATCTACATCATGGCCGACGCGGACGTGGACGGCTCGCACATCGCCACGCTGCTGCTGACGCTGTTCTTCCGCCACTTCCCGAAGCTGGTCGCCAACGGCCACATCTTCCTCGCGCAACCGCCGCTGTTCCGCGTGGACGTGCCGGCGCAGGGCAAAAAGCCGCCGCGAAAAATTTACGCATTGAACGAAGACGAGCTGACTGCCATCGAAGACCGCCTGCGCAAGGACAAGGTGCGCGAAGGCGCATGGGGCGTGTCGCGCTTCAAAGGACTGGGCGAGATGAACCCGGAACAACTGTGGGACACCACCATGAATCCCGACACGCGGCGCGCGCTGTGCGTGGCGCTGGATGCGTCGAGCAAGGACGACACGCAGCGCATCATGAACATGCTGATGGGCAAACAGGAGTCGGGCGCGCGGCGCGCCTGGCTGGAATTTCACGGAAACGAGGTAAGCGTCGATGTCTGATCTTCCGCAAAACGATCTGTTCGAAGGCGTCGGGGGCGAGCAGCCTGTCGATCATGCACGACAGGAAGTGAGCGAACCCGCAGCGGGCAACGGCGGCGGCAATGTCCGCCAATTTGCGCCGCTGCCACCGCCGCCCGACGGCGACTCGGTGCCGCTGGCGCAATACGCCGAGCGCGCTTATCTGGAATATGCGGTGTCGGTGGTCAAGGGCCGCGCGCTGCCCGATGTGTGCGACGGCCAGAAACCGGTGCAGCGCCGCATCCTGTTCGCGATGCGCGAGATGGGCTTGGCGCACAACAGCAAACATGTGAAGTCGGCTCGCGTGGTGGGCGAGGTGCTGGGCAAGTTCCACCCGCACGGCGACTCGTCGGCCTACGAGGCGATGGTGCGTCTGGCGCAGAGTTTCTCCATGCGCTATCCGCTGGTGGACGGTCAGGGCAACTTCGGTTCGCGCGACGGCGACAACGCGGCGGCGATGCGTTACACCGAGACGCGTTTGACGCCGATCGCCGATCTGCTGCTGGCCGAGTTGAACCTGGGCACGGTGGACATGCAGCCGAATTACGACGGGCATTTCGACGAGCCGGCCATGCTGCCCGCGCGGCTGCCGATGGTGCTGCTCAACGGCGCGTCCGGCATCGCGGTCGGCATGGCGACCGAGATCCCCGCGCACAACCTGCGCGAAGTCGGCACCGCCGCCGCGATCTGTGTGCGCGACCCGAAATGTTCGGATGATGAATTGCTGGCTTCGATCAGCGGCCCCGACCTGCCGGGCGGCGGCCAGATCATCTCGTCGCCGCGCGAGATCGCCGAGTGCTACCGCACGGGACGCGGCTCGCTGAAGATGCGCGCGCGCTGGAAGGTGGAAGAGCTGGCGCGCGGCCAGTGGCGCGTGGCGGTGTACGAACTGCCGCACGGCACCTCGGCCAAAAGAATCATGGAAGAGATCGGGGAGCTGACCAATCCCAAGGTGCGCGTTAACAAAAAATCACTGTCGCAGGAACAGGTGCAGAACAGGCAACTGCTGCTGTCGGTGCTGGACAAGGTGGCGGACGAATCGGACAAGGACCACGCGGTGCGTCTGGTGTTCGAACCAAAATCCGGCCGCCAGTCGGCGGACGAGCTGATGACCATATTGCTGGCGCACACCAGTCTGGAGAGTTCGCTGCAACTGAACATGGTGATGATCGGTCTCGACGGTCGTCCGCGCCAGAAACCACTGGCGGAGATCCTGCGCGAGTGGGCGCAATTCCGTTTGAGTACCGTACGCCGCCGCTGCGAACACCGGCTGGCGCAGGTCAACGACCGCATCCACATCCTCGACGGTCGCATGATCGTGTATCTGAATCTGGACGAGGTGATCGCGCTGATCCGCGAGTCGGACGAACCCAAGCCCGCCTTGATCGAACGCTTCGACCTGTCCGACCGCCAGGCCGAGGATATTCTGGAAATTCGCCTGCGCCAGTTGGCGAAGATGGAAGGCATCAAGATCGAACGCGAGCTGCAGCAACTGAAGAACGAAGGCGCGGAACTGGGCAAGCTGCTCGCATCGGATTCCATGATGCGCCGCCGCGTGGCGAAGGAGATCGACGAAGACATCAAAACTTACGGCGATGATCGCCGCACGCTGATCGAGCAGGCCGAACGCGTGGTGCTGACCACTCAGGTGGTGGACGAACCGGTGACCGTGCTGATCTCGAAGAAACACTGGGGTCGCACCCGTCAGGGTCACGGTCTCGACCTGTCCGGCATCTCGTTCAAGGACGGCGACGGCCTGCTGTCCGCGTTCGAGTGCCGCACCACCGACCACTGCATCGTCATCTGCAGCAACGGCCGCGTGTGCAGCATCCCGGTGCATCTGCTGCCGGGCGGGCGCGGCGACGGCGTACCGCTGGCGACTCTCATCGAAGTGGCGACCGGCGCGAAGATCGTGCATGTGCTGTGCGGCAAGGCGGAGCAGCACATGCTGCTGTCCACCGCTGCCGGTTACGGCTTCACCTGCACGCTGGGCAACATGGTGGGCCGCAACAAGGCGGGCAAGCAGTTCATCAGCGTGGAAGGCGAAGCGATATTGGCACCCGCACTGTTCACCCCGTCCGACAATGCGCTGGTGGTGGCGGCTTGCAAATCCGGTCGTCTGCTCGCCTTCCTGCTGGCCGAGATGAAACAGCTCGCGGGCGGCGGCAAGGGCGTGGTGATCATGGGCATGGCGGAGGGCGATAAGCTGGTCGCCGCGACCGTGACAGACCAGCCCAAGGTCACCGTGCTCACTTCCAGCGGCAGCAAGGAGCACACGATGCAACTCAACGGCAAGGACCTGCAAAACCATTTCGGCAAGCGCGCGCGCATGGGCAGGGCGCTGGCGCTGAAAGGCAAGGCGGTCGTGGTCGGTCTGCAACCCTGATCCATCTTCCTCTTCGAATGCGTAGCCAGCATTCCCCCCTTTGCTAAAGGGGGAAGCGAGTGTGGTGACGGAAGTCAGCTATCGTTCGGTCCGACCTCGCCATCCGCGTTAGAATCCCGCTCCTTTTTTCTTCACAGTCCAAGTCAAACTATGTGGTTCAAGAATCTGATCCTCTACCGTCTCAACAAATGGGACGTCACGCCCGAACAGTTGGAAGAGAAACTCTCCGCCCTCGCCCTGCAACCCTGCTCCGGTCTGGAGATGCAGCGCACGGGGTGGGTCGCCCCCAAGGAGAACGAGCCGGCCTTCGTGCACACACTGGGATCGCAGATGCTGTTCTGTCTGGGGGCGGAAAAAAAACTGCTGCCCGCCAGCGTGGTCAACACCGTCGCCAAGGCGCGCGCGGTGGAGATGGAAGAACAGCAAGGTTACAAACCCGGCCGCAAACAGATAAAACAGATCAAGGAAGCGGTCACCGACGAATTGTTGCCGCGCGCCTTCGCCGTGCGCCGCCGCACTTATGCGTGGATCGACACAGCCGCCGGATTACTGGTGCTGGATGCGGCCAACCTGGCCAAGGCGGACGAGTTGGTGGAACTGCTGGTCAAGTCGGTGGACGGCATCGGCTTTGCCCCGCTCAAGACTGTCGTTTCACCCGCCGCCGCGATGACCGCCTGGCTGGCGGGCAACGATGCGCCGGCGGCGTTCACCATCGACCGCGACTGCGAACTGCGCGCCGCCGGCGAAGAGAAATCGACCGTGCGCTATGTGCGCCACACGCTGGAAGCGGAAGAGATCGCCAAACATATCAGCGGCGGCAAGGAAGTGACCAAGCTGGCGCTGACCTGGCATGACCGCATCTCGTTTGTGCTGCACGAGAACCTGCAACTCAAACGCTTGCAGGCGCTTGACCTGCTCAATGAACAGACCGGCAGCGACACACAGGACGATGCCTTCGATGCCGACTTCGCGCTGATGACCGGCGAATTGAAAAAGCTGCTGCCTGCTTTGGTCAACGCACTGGAAGGCGAGGCGCGCCAAACCTTGGATTGACTCATCATGGGGGGCGGGTTAGGGTGCCGCACATGATTTTCCCGCCCGCCACCGGAGTTGCCGTCCATCGGCCCTTGCCCGCGCCAACCCGCGCCTGCCCGGCTTTCCTCGCCGCGTTGTTTTTGTTGCTGAGCGCGCTGGTCGCGCCCGTCTCGGCCGCGACGCCGGTGTTGCGGGTGTTGGCCTGGCCCGGTTATGCCGAACCTGAAGTGATTGGCCGCTTTGAACTGCAACACGGGGTGCGGGTCGAACTGACGGTGATTACCCAGGACAGCGAGCTGTGGAACAAGATTAGTCACGGCAACGCGGATTACGATGTGTTTGCGGTCAATGTCGCCGAATTGCAGCGCTACATCGCCGCAGAACTGGTGCAGCCGATTGATTCCGGGCGCATCCCCAACACCCTGCGCCAGCTTCCCCGATTCCGCGATCTGGCCGCGATCCCGGGGCTGACCCGCAACGGCACGGGCTACGGTATTCCCTACACTTACGCGCGGATGGGGCTAATCTACGACCGTGCGCAGCTCGCCGCCCCGCCGACCTCCATCACTGCGCTGTGGGACCCGCGTTATCGCGGCAAAGTGCTCGCCTACGACGGCGGCACACATAATTTCTCGCTCGCCGCGCAGTCGCTCAATGCCAAATCGCCTTTTCATCTGGCCCCTTCAGACTGGCCCCGCGCGGTGGAACGGTTAATTGCATTGCGGCGCAATGTGCTCGGCTTTTATACCAGGCCGGAAGAATCGGCGCGGCTTTTCCTGCGCCACAAAGCCGCGCTGATGTTTGCCAACTACGGCCTGCAACAGGTTCAGCTTCTGCAAGCGGCGGGCGCGGATATCGGCTACGTCATTCCCGGCGAGGGCGCGCTGGCCTGGCTCGACTGCTGGGTCGTCACCCGCGCCGCGCGCGATCCCGCGCTGGCGCTCGCGTGGATCAACCATTTGCTCGGCGATGAAGCCAGCCGTTTGCTGAACGCGCGCCAGGGACTGGCCAACACCCTCAACGACCCCGCCAACACGCATGGCGGGCGTTCGGTATGGCTGGAGCCGGTGGAGGACGAAGCCAGGCGCGAAACCTTGTGGACGCGCATTCGCTCCGGCGATAGCGCGGCCAGTGTGCTGGCGCAATGAAGCTCTCCATCGCCTGGCGTCTGGGTCTGGTGCTGGCGGGAGTCAGCATACTGGGAGCGGGAATAACCGGCTATTTTGCCTATCAGGCGAATCGCGACCATCTGGTCAAGGCCTCGGAGGACCGTCTGCTTACCGCCACCCGCGTGCTGATGCGCCAGGTTACGGTTGCCCTTAACGACATCGCGGCGGATGCCGGGCTGGTCGCCCGTCATCCGCAGAGTGGCCGCATCCTGCAACGCAGCCTTCCGGATTTTCAGACGCTGGGCGAGAACAATGTGGCGGAATTGTTCAAAGGCATGATGCAAGTGCATCCCGAGTATTTCCAGATTCGCCTGATCGAGACCGCCCATTACGGGCAGGAGCGCATTCGCTTCGATCGCGATTTAACCGGCCTGTTGCGCATCACCGGCGATGGATTGCAGGAAAAAGGCCACTTCGCCTACGTCTTCGAAACTCTTCGACTGCCCCCCGGCGCGGTGTATGTTTCGCGCGCCGCCATCAATCACGAATCCGGCGCCCACGCCGGCGCGGAACAGCCTTCACTGCAAGTCGCCGCGCCGATCCACGACCGGCAAGGCAAAGCAATCGGATTGGTGGTGATCAATGTCGATCTGAACCGGCTCTTCGCGCAGCTTGCCTCCGACTTGCCGCCGGAATTCAAACTGTATCTGGCCAACAGCCGGGGCGACTATCTGATTCATCCCGACCCCGCCCGCCGTTTTGCGTTTGACCGCGGGCAGGAAGCCCTGATCCAGACGGAATTCCCCGCCGCCGGCGCTTTGCTCTCCGGCCAACCGCCGCCGCGCGATTTCGCGGTTATCTCCAAGCCTGCCACAAAGGACGCGCCTGCCCTGGCGGCCACTTTCGTTCATCAGTCGCTGGCCGAGTTGTCCACCGAGGAAGATTTCATTATGGGCCTGTCCCAGCCGCTTGCGAGTGTGTTGCAGGACAGCCGCCATCTCGCGCTGCAAATTCTTGGCATCGTTTCGGGTTTCAGCGCACTGGCGATTTTGCTCGCCGCCTTGCTCGCGCGCGCGCTCAGCCGCCCCCTGCTCCATATTATGAAAGCAATAAGACGCTTTACCACGGAAGGGAAAATCGGCGCGCTGCCGGTGGCGCGCAACGACGAGGTCGGCGAACTGGCGCGCAGCATCGAGCAGATGGAAATGCAGATCAATCAACAGATCAAAAACCTGCACGCGCAGCGGGAAGCGCTTGATCATCTGGCCAGCCATGACACGCTCACCGGCATGCCCAACCGCCGCCTGTTTCTGGAACGTCTGGATTTGGCCCTGGCGCGCGCCAAGCGGCAGAAAACCCGTTTCGCCCTGTTTTTTATCGACCTCGACGGCTTCAAGGAGATCAACGACAGCCACGGGCATGAGGCTGGCGACCGGGTGCTGCAAACTGTGGCAGAACGGTTGGGCATGATCGTGCGCGAGACCGACATCGCCGCGCGCCTGGGCGGCGATGAATTCGTGGTACTGGTGGAAGACAGTGGCGACGAGGCGGCCATTGCACAGATCAGGGACAAGCTGAAAACCTCGCTGTCCCGGCCGGTTCCTTACCGCGACATTGCGTTGCAATCCGGCGGCAGCATCGGCATCGCCTGTTACCCGCAGGATGGCGACACCACCGCTGCGCTGATCTCCGCTGCCGATTCGGCGATGTACCGGCACAAGACCGGCAAGCGCTAACGGGCATGGCGAGCCGCCACGCCCGATGGTGAAACTCGCCATACCCGTTTGCCCCGCTCTTCCCCGGAAGGAGAGCGCAAACGAATCGCCTCACAAGTTTCACTCTACTCGGGATTTCCCCAATATCAAATCCAGTTTGCGCCACGCCCGCGCATTGGTTTCGCTGTCGGGCGCTTGCGCGGTGGTGAAGCGCGCCGTCCAGGCATGTTCTTCCGGCGCGAGGGGTTGTTGCACGGCCCGCAATTTTTCCAGTACCGCCACGTCCGCTTCCGATGCGTCGTGCTGGCGCTGGTTCAGGCGTTGGCGCAGTGCAGTCTCTGGGGCATGCAGGCTGGCAATGGCGAACGGCACGGACAATTCCCGCGCAAGCTGGCGGAACTGCTCGCGTTCGGCGCGCTGCAGAAACGCGGCATCGACGATCACGACATAGCCCGCCTGCACTATCTCCCGCGCCAATTCGTGCAAGCGCGCATAGGTTTTCTGCGTCGCCGTGACGCCATACATATCGCCAAACTGAACATGATCGTAACTTTGTGGGTCGGGTTTCAACCCGACATGTCGGGCTAAAGCCCGACCCACAAATAGCTCCGTGTC
>PCWU01000009.1:0-594 GCA_002787455.1 Gallionellaceae bacterium CG11_big_fil_rev_8_21_14_0_20_60_62
CTGAAGTCCGACCCACACCGCCCTTTTACCTTTCCCGCACCCGAACACCCGCTCGGCTTCGCGCTCGGCCAGCTCTCCGGCATCTACATCCTCGCGCAAAACCAGCAAGGTTTGATCGTGGTGGACATGCACGCCGCACACGAACGCATCGTGTATGAAAAACTAAAGACCGCGTTCGACCAGCAGCAAATGCCGACACAACCGCTGCTGATTCCGGTGACGTTCGCTGCCGAAGCACTGGACATCGCCACCGCCGAAGAAGAACAGGAAGCGCTGAAACAGCTGGGCTTCGACATCGCCCCGCTCTCGCCCACCACGCTGGCGGTGCGCGCCATGCCGGCCATGCTCAAGCAGTCGCACGCCGAGACCGCCGCGCGCGAAGTACTGCACGAACTGCGCGACTTCGGCGCATCGCGCGCGCTCACCGAACGGCGCAATGCCTTGCTCGCCACCCTCGCCTGCCATTCCGCCGTGCGCGCCAACCAGCAACTGAGCCTGCCCGAGATGAACGCCATCCTGCGCGAGATGGAACAGACCGAACGCGCCGACCAGTGCAACCACGGCAGACCAACCTGGTTCCAGATCACGATTGCG
>PCWU01000009.1:611-3392 GCA_002787455.1 Gallionellaceae bacterium CG11_big_fil_rev_8_21_14_0_20_60_62
GGGAAATGCCAAGCTTGCACATACCCAATTTGGGTAGTAGGATACCCAATATGGGTATAAAAACCAAAATCACCAATACACCGCATACCGGCTTGTCCGATGCATTGTTCTCCAACACACAACAACGCGTGCTGGCTTTCCTGTTCGGCCAACCAGAACGCAGCTTCTTTGCCACCGAGTTGATCGGACTGACGGGCGGCGGCTCTGGCGCGGTTCAACGCGAACTGAAGCGCCTCGAAGAAAGCGGGCTCGTAACGGTAATGCCGCATGGAAACCGCAAGCACTATCAAGCCAATCCACAATCGCCCATCTTTGCCGAACTCTGCGGCATCGTGCAAAAGACCGTAGGACTTGCCGAACCGTTGCGCTCGGCGCTCACGCCTTTCACCAAAAAGATCACAGCGGCCTTTGTCTATGGCTCCGTCGCCAAACGCAGCGACACCGCGCACAGCGACATCGACCTCATGCTCATCAGCGACACGCTGGAATATGCCGACCTCTATGCCGCGCTGGAACAAGCGGCAACCATCCTCGGACGCACCATCAACCCCACCATCTACACGCAAGTGGAATTGGCGAAACGCATCAAACAAAAAAATGCGTTCGTGGAGCGCGTGCTGGCTCAACCCAAAGTCTGGCTAATTGGAAACGAAGATGAGTTCGCCGCTGGATAATCTGTGCGGTGCGAACAAGCCGCTTGCACTCGAACCGCCCGATGCTTCGGAATTCGCCGGGCTAAAACGCTCCGGCATTGCGCGCCTGCAAGATGCGAGCAATACCAGCCTTTCACTCGAAGGCCGCTTCGACCTTGCCTACAACGACGCGCCGACCAGTGTGAGCACAGACAGTCGACCTGGGTCCAAGTCACGCTGGCGGAGCTGAATGCGATGTTCATGCGGGGCAAATAATTGACAGTAATTAGATTCCATTCTTTTGAGGTGCGTACCCATGAACTTTAAATTCGAACCAACCAGATCGTTCTGCTATAGATTTGCCAGGTATGTCGCACTTCAAGAAATTCAGCAAAAGCCCGAAGTCATGAATGGAGAACCATTCCGACTTACGGAATTGATTCAAACGGTAATCGACAAATACCTAACTATTGAACAGCAACAAACAAAAATAAAAAAAGCCCAATCAGATCGTGTAGACCCTGTTCACTCCATTATCAAATTTGTTGCTTCACTCCTAACAAAAGATCAAAAGATATTTGTCAATCTGGGAAATGGATTATTCCGCGCGGAAACCGCAGAAGATGTTCGTGATGAAGAGTTAGAAGAATCCGCTCTAGAAGATGGCGATGAAACTTCATCGGAATTTGAGGGATGGATTTACGCATTCACCTTTCCAATCCTTGTTAATGCCAGCAACCCATTCCCCATAAAAATTGGAAAAACAATTGGTGTTGTCGAAGATCGAGTAATGACCCAATGCAAAGGGTCTGCAACTTTCGACAATCCAATCATTCTCGGAAGATGGAAAGTTAAACGTGTAGGACCAACCGAACTCGCCATCCACAATACACTTAAAGCACGTGGAAAATGGCGTGAAAACGTTCCTGGTACTGAGTGGTTTGATACGACAATCAATGAGATTGGATCGATCCTGAGATTTCTTGCTCAAGATTAGAAATTTCCAATAAATCCATTTTCGGGATGAAGCGCCAGGAACCGCGCAGTAAATAACGAGACATACCTAAAGGTAGGCGAGGAAATGAACGACCACGCGACAACGCGATTTGCCCGAATAATGGATTTTTCCACCACACGGATCGCCTTCGCCAGCTTCATCGGCACCGCCATCGAGTTCTACGATTTCTACATCTACGGCCTCGCCGTGGCGATGGTGATCGGGCCGCTGTTCTTTCCCAACAGTGATCCCGCGGTGCAGGCGCTGAATGCTTTCCTCACTTTCGGCATCGCCTTCGTCGCGCGTCCGTTCGGCGCGCTGCTATTCGGCCATTTTGGCGACCGCATCGGGCGCAAGGCGACACTGGTCGCCTCCTTGTTGGTGATGGGAATCTCGACCATTTTGATTGGTGTGTTGCCCAGCTATGAAATGGTCGGCTGGGTAGCACCCGCATTGCTGTGTCTGCTGCGCTTCGGCCAGGGCATCGGCCTCGGCGGCGAATGGGGCGGCGCGGCCTTGCTGGCGGCGGAATATGCGCCCGCAGGCCGGCGCGGCTGGTTCGGCATGTTCCCGCAACTGGGGCCCCCAGTCGGCTTTCTGTGCGCGGTCGGCAGTTTTTTGCTGCTGGCGAATCTGCTCGACGATGCGGCTTTCCGCGACTGGGGCTGGCGCATCCCGTTCCTCGCCAGCGCAGTGCTGGTCGCGGTCGGCCTGTATGTGCGGCTCAAGCTGGCGGAGACGCCGGTGTTCAGCAAGGCGATCGCTGCGCATCAGCCGGTAAAATTGCCGTTGCTGCAACTGTTCGCCCATCACGCCAAACCGCTGATCCTCGGCGCATTGCTGATGGTGGTGTGCTACGCGCTGTTCTACCTCACCACGGTATTTTCCTTGAGCTACGGCGTCGCCACCCTCGGCATCCCGCGCGCACAGTTCCTGCTCATGCTGTGTGTGGCGGTGCTGTTCATGGCTGCTGCCACCCCTCTTGCGGCGATCGCGGGCGACCGCTATGGCCGCCGTCCGGTGTTGATCGTTGCAGGTAGCGCGGCGCTGCTGTCAGGCTTCCTGATGGAACCGATGCTGGGCAGCGGTTCGCCAGCGCTCATCACCGCATTCTTGAGCATCGAACTGTTCCTGATGGGCGCGACCTTCGCC
>PCWU01000160.1:0-2488 GCA_002787455.1 Gallionellaceae bacterium CG11_big_fil_rev_8_21_14_0_20_60_62
CATGATGGGTGGCGGCCCGGTGCTCACCCACATGGCCGAGGTTGAGCGCGCACTGAACGAGTTCTATCTCAATGAAAATGGAGACCCGATTTAAGGAAACGCCGAATAAGTGCCTACGCGGGCGAATCGCTACGTTGCGCGGTGCTTGACTCCTCGCTTGCCTACTTGCTATGTTTCGTCGTCTGCGCTCCGTGCGTCTTGCGCTTCATCCGGCTCGCCGATTTGTTCGGCGTTTCCCCTAAAGTTGTATCCCATTATCAATAGAACCGGGAAACCTTGTGGGAGCGCAATTCATTGCGCGATAACCGTCGACAATCGCCCGATAAATCGGGCTCCCACACTCCAGCGGATTATCCGGATTGCAGCCAGGCGTGCGACGCACTGCTAGGAATTCAGCACGGTGCGGTTGCGCCCCTGCGTCTTGGCGGCGTACAGACTGTCGTCGGCGCGGTTGATCAGTGCGTTCATGTCGGCTATTCCCTCGCCTTTTTCCGCCACGCCGATGCTGAGGGTGAGCGGCATGTGCCGACCGTCCGGCGCCAACATGCGCAGCGACTCCACACTGACACGCATGCGTTCCGCCGCCTGATAGGCGGCGGTCGCGCCCGTGTCCGGGCAGATCACCAGAAATTCCTCGCCGCCGTAGCGGCACACCACGTCCTGCGCGCGCGCCGTCTTGCGCAGGGCATCCGCCACCTGCTTCAGCGCCTCGTCACCCAGTTGATGACCAAAAGTGTCGTTGATTTTTTTGAAGTGGTCGATATCCAGCATCATGCAGGACAACGCCCGTTCGCCGCGTTGCGTGAGCGCCCACTCCTGCTCCAACCTCTCCATGGCAAAACGGCGATTGGGCAGATCGGTCAGTGCGTCGGTCAGTGCCTGCTGTTGCAGGCGTTTGTTGGCGATAGACAATTCGTTGGAAAAACGCACCATCTGCTCGCGGTCGAACGCCAGTTCTTCCTGCAACTGCACCACACGCTGCGCCGCGCGCAGGCGGGCAAAGAACAGCTTGGGTGTCAGCGGTTTCGTCAGATAGTCGTCGGTGCCCGCCTCGAATGCCTCGACCAGCTTGTCCGGTATAGTCTCAACCGTGATCATGATCAGATAGGTATTGCGCTGCGCAGGCAAACGGCGCAATTCGCGGCACAGGGCGATACCGTCCATCTGCGGCATACGCCAGTCGGTAATCACCACTTGCGGCCGGTGCAGCTCGGCGAGATTAAGCGCCTCGACACCGTTCTCCGCCACATTGACGCGATGCCCCGCCGCATTCAGCCATTGCGCCATCAGGGCGCGCATGGCGCGGTCATCCTCGACCACCAGCACACGCATCTTGTAATCATGCGGGCTTTGCACAAAAGACGGTGGTTCGCTTGCCTCCTCCAACACCTCCGGCGCGGTAAACAAGGAAGTCAGATCGGGCAGCGACGGACTGCCCATGCCGAGCAGGGCGGACCACTCCCGCGCTTCTTCCATGCAAGCTGCGGCGAGTTCCAGCAATTCGCTTTCCTCGATTGCCAGTTCGGCGGCGGCACGGCGCACGGCAGTGACCGCAGCAGCCCGCTCCGGCGCGGGTGCAGGGCTTAAATCCGCCAGCAATCCGGCCAGATGGAGTGAGCGCAGCAACTGCCATTCGCGCGAACCTGGCTCCGTCTTGCTCGTCTGCGGCACGCGGTAGTCGCGCACCAGCGCCTGAAACAGCAGCGGGAAATTCATCTCGGCGAGCATCGCCGCGCTGACCTCGGCATGGTTGAAACCGAATTGCGCCTGTTCCAGTTCGAACAAGCGCTGTTCCGGCTCGTGTTGTTCGAGGAGGTCGCTGAAGGCTTCGGTCTGGGCGGTGGCCAGCACCAACCGGCCGATCTGCCCGAGCAGGCCCAGCATAAAAACCTCTTCCGCCGCCATCAGGTTTGCGCGCAGCGCCAACCGGCGCACGCACAGCGCGGTGAGAAGGGAATGCTGCCAGAAACCGGGATAATCAAAATTGGCACAGGGGCCGTGCCGATAGTCGGCGACGAGGGCGATCCCCAGTACCAACTGGCGCAGCGCACGCATCCCCAACACCGTGACGGCATCATGGATGGTCACCACCGGGCGCGAGACATGTCCCAGCAGGGCATTGGCCGCCTTTACCACGCGTTGGCTCAACGCCGGATCGACCCCGATCAACTGCACCAGGTCGTGGTTGGTCACCTCTTCGCGCCGGGTGAGCTCGATAACTTGCAGCGCGACCCCTTTCGGCGTAGGCAACGGGCCGCTGATTTTCAGCTTGTCGAGGATTTGCTGACTGGTTTGTGCCACACTACTTTTCCCCCTTTTCCCCACTTTAGCACAGGCCTTCCGCAGCCGCTTCCGGTTATATGGATATAGCCTTCGCGCGGTTGAAGCGACCCCCAAACGGGCGCATAATCCGCCCCTCTTTTTTGCACTATCGGCACATTTTCGCAATGTCTGAATACTTTTTGATCGTGATCGGCACGGTGTTCGT
>PCWU01000160.1:2502-4997 GCA_002787455.1 Gallionellaceae bacterium CG11_big_fil_rev_8_21_14_0_20_60_62
CACGGTGTTCGTCAACAACATCGTGATGGTCAAGATTCTCGGGCTGTGCCCGTTCATGGGGGTTTCCAAAAAACTGGAAACCTCCCTGAGTATGGGCGCGGCCACCACCTTCGTGCTGACCATCGCTTCCGGCTCCAGCTATCTGGTTAACCATTACCTGCTCGGCCCCGATCTGGCCTACCTCACCACCCTGTCGTTCATCGTGGTGATCGCCGCCATCGTGCAGTTCACCGAGATGGTGATCAAGAAAACCAGCCCGGTGCTGTATCAGGTGCTCGGCATCTACCTGCCGCTGATCACCACCAACTGCGCGGTGCTCGGCATTCCGCTGCTCAATGTGCAGGCAAAACATGATTTCATCGAGTCGCTGCTGTTCGGTTTTGGCGGCGCGGTCGGCTTCACGTTGGTGATGGTGCTGTTTGCCGGCATCCGCGAGCGCATGGAAGGCGCCGACGTGCCGGTCATTTTTCGCGGCACAGCGATTGCGATGGTCACTGCCGGGCTGATGAGTCTGGCGTTCATGGGTTTCTCGGGTCTGGTGAAATGATCACCGCGTTGTGGGTGATGATCGCCATCGCGGTGGTGCTGGGCGTGGTGCTCGGCTATTCCGCAATCCGTTTCCGCGTCGAGGGCAACCCGCTGGTGGAGAAAATCGACGCGGTGTTGCCGCAAACCCAGTGCGGCCAATGCGGTTATCCCGGCTGCAAGCCTTACGCCGAAGCCATCGCCAGAGGGGAAGCCGATATCAACCTGTGCCCGCCCGGCGGCGAGGAAGGCATCAAGAAACTGGCGGAGCTGCTCGGTGTCGAGCCCAAAGCGTTCGGCGCCGACCGCCAGCCCCGCGCCAAGGCGGTCGCCTTCATCGACGAGAGCACCTGCATCGGCTGCACCCTGTGCATCCAGGCCTGCCCGGTCGATGCCATTGCCGGCGCGGCGAAACAGATGCACACCATCATTGCCGCCGAGTGCACCGGCTGCGAGCTGTGCGTCGCGCCGTGTCCCGTGGATTGCATCAGCATGCAGCCGATTCCGGAAAAACCCAACACCTGGAAATGGAAATATCCGGTGATTCCATTGAAGCCCAAGGCATGACGACCCTGTTCACCTTTCACGGCGGCATCCACCCGCCCGGCAACAAGGCGCAATCGACCGCGCATCCGATCGCGCCTGCACCGCTGCCGCAGGAATTGGTCATCCCTCTGCGCCAGCATGCCGGCGAGCCGGCCAAGCCGCTGGTACAAATCGGCGAACGGGTGTTAAAAGGGCAGCTGATCGGCGCGCCGGTGGGCGGTTTTTCGGCGGCCATTCATGCGCCCACCTCCGGCACTATTAGCGCCATCGCGTTGCAGCAGGTGGCGCATCCTTCTGTCTTGCCGGAGCTTTGCGTCGTCCTCGCCGTGGACGGCAGGGAAGAATGGGCCGCGCGTGATCCTGTCGATTACCGCGCCTTGTCCGGCGCCGAACTGCAGGCGCACCTGCGCGCTCACGGCATCGTCGGTCTCGGCGGGGCGGCCTTCCCCAGCGACATGAAACTGCGCCATGCGATCCCGGTCGAGACGCTGATCCTGAACGGCGCGGAGTGCGAGCCTTACATCAGCTGCGACGACATGCTGATGCGCGAACGCGCGGACGAGATCGTGCGCGGTGTGGAAATTCTGCGCCATGCGCTTGAGGCGCGCGCAGTGCTCATCGGCATTGAAGACAACAAACCTGAAGCGATTGCCGCCATGCAGCAGGCGGTGCAGGTAAGCGGCCTGCCGTTCGAGGTGGTCGCCATACCTACCCTGTATCCGAGCGGCAGCGCCAAACAGCTGATCAAGATATTGACCGGTCTCGAAGTTCCTTCCGGCAAATTGCCGACCGACATCGGGGTGCAATGTTTCAACGTCGGCACCGCCTGCGCGATCAAGCGCGCCTGCGACGACGGCGAGCCTCTGCTTTCCCGCATCGTCACTGTCACCGGCAATGTCGCGCATCCGCGCAACTACGAAGCGCTGGTCGGCACCCGCTTTGCCGAACTGGTGCAATTGAGCAAAGCACTGCCGGACACCGACCGCTACCTCATGGGCGGGCCGATGATGGGGCTGGAATTGCCCGCCGCCGACGTGCCGCTGGTCAAGGCCAGCAATTGTGTGATCGCTGCCAGCGATGCGCTGTTCCCGCCCAAGCCCGCGCCGCTACCCTGCATTCGCTGCACGCGCTGCGCGCAGGTTTGCCCGGCCGAATTGCAACCGCAGGACCTGTACTGGTTTGCCCAGTCGAACAACTTCGGCAAGGCGCAGGAATGGAATCTGTTCGACTGCATCGAATGCGGTGCCTGCGCCTACGTCTGCCCCAGCAGCATTCCGCTGGTGCATTATTACCGCTACGCCAAGAGCGAGATTCGCGCGCGCGACCAGGAGAAACGCGCCGCCGATCAGGCGCGCGAACGCCACGAATTCCACCAACTGCGCATCGAGCGCGAGAAACAGGAAAAGGCCGACCGGCTGGCGCAG
>PCWU01000093.1:0-429 GCA_002787455.1 Gallionellaceae bacterium CG11_big_fil_rev_8_21_14_0_20_60_62
TCCTGTTGCTGGCGCGCGAGCAGGACTTCAATCTGCTCGAAATCAACAGCTCCTATGCGGGGGCGCTCGGCATCCCGCAATTCATGCCGGGCAACTTTCGCAAATACGCGCTTGATTACAACGGCAACGGCAAAGTGGACATCCTGCATGAAGCGGCGGATGCCATCGGCAGTGTGGCGAATTATTTCAAGCACTACGGTTGGCGCAGTGGCGAGCCGGTGGCGCTGTTGGCCAGCGTAGCCGACGCGCAGCGGCTGGGTGTCATGACCGAGGTGAGTCCGCTGCGGGGATGGCGTACCGATGCAGGGGTTACACCGGCGCTGAAAACGGATGGCGTGTTGCCGCCGGCCTGGCTGCTGGACCTGACGCTGGAGAACGACAAGGAATACTGGCTGGCGTTCGAAAACTTCGATGTCATCATGCGTTACA
>PCWU01000093.1:455-2297 GCA_002787455.1 Gallionellaceae bacterium CG11_big_fil_rev_8_21_14_0_20_60_62
AGAGACATCCGTTCCACCCGAATGCGTTCGCCGCTCTTCGGTGCATGGACGAACTTACCGTCGCCGATATACAAGCCGACATGCGAATTGGGGCGGCGCTGGGTGTTGTAGAACACCAGGTCACCGGGGCGCAGTTGATCCCGGTCAAGGGCGATGCCAACGCGGCTGATCTGGTTGCTGGTGCGCGGCAAACGGATGGCGAGCGTCTCGGCATAGACGTGCCGTACATACCCGCTGCAATCGAATCCGGTGCCGGCGCTGTTGCCGCCGTAGCGGTAGGGCGTGTCGGCCAGGCTCATGGCATACATCACCAACTCGTTCATCTGTGCGGCGGATGCCTCGCTCTGGCGTGCCGGTGTGTTGCCGCAGGCAGCCAAGGTGGCGAGCAGAAGCAGGCTGGCGATTTTTTTCATGGTTTGGATTGTGGCTATTGGTGCTGCAATTATACGGCGCTGCGCGGTTGCGCATAAATCGCGCCTGTCTTGTCCCCGCGCGGCGTAACTCAAGTAGAATCATGCCCTCGATTTTCGACAACAACCCAATTTGGAACGGAGCCCGCGATGAGTTTTACCGAAAATGATGTGCAGAACGCGTTGAAAAACCTGACCGACCCCAATACGAAGAAAGATTTTGTGAGCGGTAAATCGGTCAAGAACATCAAGATTGGCGGCAATGATGTGTCGCTGGATATCCTGCTGGGTTATCCGGCGAAAAGTGTGTGGGGAGAGATCAAGACGGCGGTCGAGGCGCACCTCAAATCGGCATTGCCCGGGGTCGGCAAGGTTGAGGCGAACGTTGCCAGCAAGGTCGTGCCGCATGCGGTGCAGCGCGGGGTGAAGCTGGTGGACGGGGTGAAGAACATCATCGCCGTGGCATCCGGCAAGGGCGGCGTGGGAAAATCCACCACGGCGGTCAATCTGGCCCTGGCGCTGGCCGCCGAAGGCGCGCGTGTCGGGGTGCTCGATGCCGATATCTACGGCCCCTCGCAACCGACCATGCTCGGTATCAGCGGCAATCCGGATTCCACCGACGGCAAGAGCATGCAGCCGATGAGCAACCACGGCTTGCAGGTCATGTCGATCGGTTTCCTCATCGATGCCGACACGCCGATGGTGTGGCGCGGTCCGATGGTGACGCAGGCGCTGGAACAGTTGTTGCACCAGACCCGCTGGGACAACCTCGATTATCTGGTGGTGGATCTGCCGCCGGGCACCGGCGACGTGCAGCTTACCCTGGCGCAGAAAGTGCCGGTCACCGGCGCGGTGATCGTAACCACGCCGCAGGACATCGCACTGATGGATGCGCGCAAGGGACTCAAGATGTTCGAGAAGGTCGATGTGAAAATTCTCGGCATCGTGGAGAATATGAGCACCCATATCTGCTCGCAATGCGGCCACGAGGAACACATCTTCGGTGCTGGCGGCGGGGAGAAGATGTGTGCCGACCACAACACGGAATTCCTCGGCAGCCTGCCGCTGGATATTCATATCCGCGAACAGGCGGATTCCGGCAAGCCCACCGTGGTGGCCGATCCGGACGGAAAACTCAGCAAGGTCTATAAACAGATCGCGCGCCGCGTGGCGGTGAAGATCGCCGACATGGCACAGGATCACAGCGCGGCCTTCCCCAAGATCGTGGTGCAAAACACCTGATGCGGATTCTGGTCAGCAACGACGACGGCTATTTCGCTCCCGGCCTGGCCTGTCTGGCGCAGCATCTGTCCGCCCTGGGCGAGGTGACGGTGGTGGCGCCGGAGCGCGACCGTAGCGGGGCGAGCAACTCGCTGACGCTGAACCGTCCGCTCAACCTGCGCCGCGCGGCAAGCGGTTTTTATTATGTGGA
>PCWU01000093.1:2322-4067 GCA_002787455.1 Gallionellaceae bacterium CG11_big_fil_rev_8_21_14_0_20_60_62
TCTCATCGTGTCCGGCATCAATTCCGGCGCCAACATGGGGGACGACACAATTTATTCCGGCACCGTGGCGGCGGCGACCGAGGGTTTTCTGCTGGGCGTGCCATCCATCGCGGTTTCCCTGATCGGGCATGAGGAAAGGCATTATGAAACCGCCGCGCGCGTGGCGGTGGAACTGGTGCGGCGCTTTCAATGCCTGCCCCATCCTCAGCCGTGGCTGCTGAATGTGAATGTGCCGGATGTGCCTTACGTCGAGTTGCAGGGGATGGAAGTGACCCGTCTGGGCAAACGGCACAAGGCGGAGCCGGTGATTAAATCGACCAATCCGCACGGCCAGCCAATCTACTGGGTCGGCCCGGTGGGCAAGGCGCAGGATGCGGGAGAGGGCACCGATTTTGCCGCGACGGCGCAGGGAAAAGTCTCGATCACACCGTTGCAGATCGACCTGACCCAGTACAGCCAGATGGACGCGGTGCGCGCCTGGATGGGGGCGGCATGAATCTGCAGCACGCCGGCATCGGCATGACCTCGGCGCGCACGCGCGGGCGCATGATCGAGCGGCTGCGCACCAAGGGTATCCGCGACGAGGCGGTGCTGGCGGCGATCGGCAATGTGCCGCGCCATCTGTTCGTGGATGAGGCATTGGCCGGGCGTGCCTACGACGATGTCGCGTTGCCGATCAATTACGGCCAGACCATCTCGCAGCCTTACATTGTCGCGCGCATGATCGAAGTATTGCGCAACGGCAGGCAATTGGGGCGGGTGCTGGAGATCGGCACCGGCTGCGGCTACCAGGCGGCGGTGCTGGCCCAGGTGGCGAAAGAAGTCTATAGCGTGGAGCGCATCCAGCCGTTGCACGAACGCGCGCGCAAACTGCTGCGCGAACTGAAAGTGCGCAACGTGATCCTGCGCTATGCCGATGGCAGCACCGGTCTGGCCGATGTCGCTCCCTTTGACGGCATCATCATGGCGTGCGCCGCGCCGGTCTTGCTCGATGCACTGAAGGAGCAGCTAGCGATTGGCGGCCGTATGGTGTTGCCGCTTGGCACCGCCGAACAATTTCTTTATCTGGTCGAGCGCACGGAAAAGGGCTTTCGCGAGACCCGGCTGGATGCGGTTAAGTTCGTTCCCCTGATGGGCGGGAAGCAATGAACGCAACCACAAAAATCCTGCTGTTCACGCTCGTCCTTGCCTTGAGCGCATGTGGCACCCCGCGCGCCGGTGGCAAGAAAGCGCCGGTGGTCGAGTATGGCGATACCCGCCGCGCCGCCGAGGTGAGCGCGACGCACTACACCACCAAACACCACACCGTGCAGGCGGGCGAGACGCTATACAGCATCGCCTTCGAGGACGGGCTGGATTACCCGGAAGTGGCGGAATACAACGGCCTCAAAGACCCGACGGCGATCCGGATCGGGCAGGTGCTGGAATTGCGCATCCCGCTCGACGACGGCACGGTGGACGAACTGCCGCCACCCCAGGTTGTCCGTGCGCGGCCCAAAATAGGCGAGACCAAACGCCAGCCGAAGGTGGGTCGCCTGCTGTATTCGGCAAAAGCGCTGGCCAGGGCGGAAGGGATACAGGACGGGCGCGAGGCGGCGGCGGAACCGCCGGTGGCCGCCGCGGCACCAGGCGGGGATGATTCTGCCGATGCGCTGGAATGGCGCATGCCCAGCCGCGGCAAGCTGATCGCCGGATTTTCCAAAAGCGCCAACCGCAAAGGGGTGGATTTTGGCGGCACGCGCGGG
>PCWU01000093.1:4109-4867 GCA_002787455.1 Gallionellaceae bacterium CG11_big_fil_rev_8_21_14_0_20_60_62
GTGGTGAAGGAAGGGCAGAACGTGCGCCAGGGACAGAAGATTGCGGAGATGGGCGATACCGATGCCGACCGGGTCAAGCTGCATTTCGAAATCCGAAAGCAAGGCAAACCGGTCGATCCGGCGCGTTATTTGCCGCTGGTGAAATCTTGAACAGTGTGGGAAATTCCCTCCTGACAACGGCCAACCACAGCCGCAACAGCGCCGGACTGCGTTATGTCTATCCGGTCGTCTCGCGCCGCGCCGGCGGCGTCTCCATCGGCATCAACCTCAACCCCGACAATGCCTGCAACTGGCGCTGCATCTACTGCCAGGTGCCCGACCTCGTTCGCGGCAGCGCGCCGCCGATTGATTTGGTTCTGCTGGAAAAAGAACTGCGCGGCTTCCTGCACGAAATGCAGCACGGCGACTTTATGCAGCGCGTGCCGCCAGAGGCGCGCCGCCTCAACGACATCGCGCTGTCCGGAAACGGCGAGCCGACCAGCGCGCGGGAATTCAATGATGTCATCGAACTCATCGCCAAGCTGAAACCCGCCGATCTCAAACTGGTGCTCATCACCAACGGCAGCCTAATCCAGCGCGACAGCGTGCAGCAAGGATTGCGCCGCCTGGCGCAACTGAACGGCGAAGTCTGGTTCAAGCTGGATCGCGCCAGCGAAGCGGGCATGGCGTTGGTCAACGACACCAAGACCACGCCGGCGGCAGTGCGCAGGAATCTGGCCGCCGCCATCGCCTGTTGCCCCAACACCTGGCTGCAAACC
>PCWU01000093.1:4876-6606 GCA_002787455.1 Gallionellaceae bacterium CG11_big_fil_rev_8_21_14_0_20_60_62
TTGCAGGACGGCATCAAGCCACAGGGCATTCTGCTGTACGGCCTGGCGCGGCCTTCCCTGCAAGCCGAGGCGCCACGCCTGTCGGCCTTGTCGCCAGAGCAGATGGAAGCGTTCGCCACCCGCATTCGCGAGGTGGGGGTTGGGGTACGGGTGGCGCTTTAACGTGAAAAACAGGGCAGGAGCGGCTTCAGCCACGAAGGATAATTTCGCGGCTGGGGCCGCTCCTGCAACAGAATGCCTTCTTCACCGGTTGTTTCATCATCAGGGGCGGCTCTGCGCCATACCCGTTAGGCGTTGGGCTAAAGTTCAGCCGGGTGATGCCGATAAACACCAGTCTCGCATGATCTGGCCGGTAATTATTTTGCGCGCAACAATTTTCGTGAAGGGGATCAAGTTATGTCTCAATCTGGACACGATGGCGCCGAACTGCAATGATGGCCGCAATCTGTCTCTGCGAGACGCCCATGAACTTTGACCGTATGGGTCAACATCTTCGCCACCCCGGGTGCTTGCCGTGTTCGCGGCGGGGCTCGCGCTGACGGCGCTGGCGTATTCCGTTTCGGCCGGTTGGATCGAGCAGAAACTGGAGGAGGAATTCGGGCGTATATCCCGCCGGACTGCTTCTTCGCTGCAACAGCAAATCAATCCCCACCAGGAAGCGCTGTGCGGGAGGCAAGGGCTGTTCATGGCTTACGACTAGGTGACGCGCGCGGATTTTCGCGCCTAGGTCAAACTGCTCAACCGGTAGGCACGCTATCCCGACGTGCTGGATTTCCACCTCGCCCGGCAAGTCATCGCGCGCGCGTCGTGCCGGTCGACGCAGCGGTTGATTACGCTTCCTGAGCTACATTTATCCCGACGCCCGCGCGGCGGTGGAGAACAGTCAACGCCATCCTTGAGACAATACCGTGCTTCGGTTACAATGCGCGCCCCGTTGATCCGGCAGGTGCCGGGGAGGCGGTAATTTTCACGCCCGTTCATGTTGGGGTGTCCCTTGATTTGCTTGGGATCAGGCTGACGGGTGGAAGACTTAACCCTTAACGATTGGAGTAATACATGGCAACAGTCACAATGCGTCAAATGCTGGAAGCGGGTGTCCATTTCGGTCACCAGACCCGTTTCTGGAATCCCAAGATGGCCCCGTTTATCTTTGGCCATCGCAACAAGATTCATATCGTCAACCTGGAAAAGACCGTCGTGATGTTCAACGACGCGCTGAAGGAAGCGCGCAAGATCGCGGCGAAAAAAGGCACGATCCTGTTCGTCGCAACCAAGCGCCAGGCACGCGAGATCATCCGCGAAGAAGCCATCCGTTGCGGCATGCCTTTCGTCGATCACCGCTGGCTCGGCGGCATGCTGACCAATTTCAAAACCGTGCAGACCTCGATCAAGCGCCTGAAGGAACTGGAAGCGATGATCGAAGACGGCAGCATTGACAAGGTTTCCAAGAAGGAAGGCCTGATGTTCCGTCGCGAACTGGAAAAGCTGGAGCGCAGCCTGGGCGGGATCAAGGACCTGCAGGGCCTGCCCGATGCGATGTTCGTGATCGACGTCGGTTATCAGAAAGGCGCGGTCACCGAAGCGAACAAGCTGGGCATCCCGGTCATCGGCGTGGTGGATACCAACCACAATCCGGAAGGCGTGGATTTCGTGATTCCCGGCAACGATGACTCCAGCCAGGCGATCCGCCTGTATGCGCGCGGCATGGCCGATGCGATCCTGGAAGGACG
>PCWU01000093.1:6619-8924 GCA_002787455.1 Gallionellaceae bacterium CG11_big_fil_rev_8_21_14_0_20_60_62
TTTTTTGTAAGCTGAATTCTGTAGAAACCTGAGGAGTGGGAAATGGCTGAAATCACCGCAAGTATGGTGAAGGAACTGCGCGAGGCGACCGGCCTCGGCATGATGGAATGCAAAAAGGCGCTGGTGGAAACCGGCGGCGACGCCAAGGCGGCGGAAGAGTTGCTGCGCATCAAGAGCGGCGCCAAGGCGAGCAAGGCGGCTTCGCGCGTGACGGCGGAAGGGGTGATCGGTTCGTATCTGAGCGCCGACAGCAAGACCGGCGCGGTGGCGGAAGTGAACTGCGAGACCGACTTCGTGGCCAAGAACGATGACTTCATGGCATTCGCCAAAAATGTCGCCGAAACGGTGGCGAAGAACGATCCGGCGGATATCGACGCCTTGCTGGGCATGAAGCTGGTGAATGGTGTCGGTACCGCGGAAGAGGATCGCAAGGCCCTGGTGATGAAGCTGGGCGAGAACCTGACGGTGCGCCGTTTTGAACGCTATGCGACGACCACCGGCAAGCTGGCCACTTATTTGCACGGCAACAAGATCGGTGTGATGGTTAATTACACCGGCGGCGATGACACAATGGGCAAGGACCTGGCCATGCACATCGCGGCCTCAAAGCCGAAGTCGGTGGATGCGTCCGGGGTGAATCCGGAAGACATCGCCACCGAGCGCCGCATTGCCATCGAGAAAGCGCGCGAAGGCGGCAAGCCGGAAGCGATGCTGGAGAAGATCGCCGAGGGCACGGTGCAGAAATTCCTGCGCGAAGTCACGCTGCTGGGCCAGGTGTTCGTCAAGGCCGAGGATGGGAAGCAGACCATCGAACAATTACTGAAGAGCAAGGGCGCTTCGGTCTGCGCGTTCCAGATGTTCATCGTCGGTGAAGGCATCGAGAAGAAGGTCGAAGACTACGCGGCTGAAGTGGCTGCCGCGGCCGCTGCGGCCGCTGCGGCCAACAAATAAGAAAGGCAACCATGTCCGCCCCGGCCTACCAGCGCATCCTGCTTAAACTTTCCGGCGAAGCCCTGATGGGCGATGACAGCTACGGTATCAACCGTGTGGTCATCGAACGCATCGTGGCGGAGATCAGGGAAGTGACCGAGTTGGGTGTCGAAGTGGCGATGGTGATCGGCGGCGGCAATATCTTTCGCGGGGTGGCGCCTGCCGCAGCCGGAATGGACCGGGCCACCGCCGACTACATGGGCATGCTGGCCACAGTGATGAATTCGATGGCCTTGCAGGATGCGATGACCCGGGCGGGAGTGGAGTGCCGGGTGCAATCGGCCTTGAATCTGGAGCAGGTGGCCGAGCCGTTCATCCGCGGCAAGGCGCTGCGCTACCTGGAAGACGGCAAGGTGGTGATCTTTGCCGCCGGGATCGGCAGTCCGTTCTTCACCACCGACACTGCCGCAGCCTTGCGCGGAGTGGAGATGTCGGCCAACGTGGTGATCAAGGCGACCAAGGTGGACGGGATTTACACGGATGATCCTAAGAAGAATCCGGATGCAATCCGCTATCAGAGCCTGAGCTTTGACGAGGCGATCAGCAAAAATCTGAAGGTGATGGATGCGACCGCGCTGACCCTGTGCCGCGACCAGAAACTGCCGATCATCGTGTTCAGCATCTTCAAGCCGGGTGCACTGAAGCGCGTGGTGATGGGCGAGGGTGAAGGAACCTTGGTACGCGTGGAATAAATTAAAACGCGCGCAGCGACTTTTTGCTCCCTCTCCCGCCTGGGGAGGGTTGGAGTGAAGGGAGGGTCGTGGCGTGTTTCATTATCAGAAGCAGCATTATCGCCATGACCGTTAGGAGCGAAGCATGATCGCTGATATCAAAAAAAGCGTTGAACAAAAGATGCAAAAGTCGCTGGAGGCGCTAAAAGTCGACCTTGGCAAGATTCGCACCGGGCGCGCGCACACCGGATTGCTGGATCACGTTATGGTGGATTACTACGGCAACCCGACCCCGGTCAACCAGGTGGCGAACGTGACCCTGACCGATGCGCGCACCATTGGCGTCCAGCCTTATGAAAAGAATATGGCCGGTCCGATCGAAAAAGCGATCCGCGATTGCGATCTGGGACTGAATCCGGCCACCAACGGCGAACTGATCCGCGTGCCGATGCCGATGCTGACCGAAGAGCGCCGGCGCGACCTGATCAAGGTGGTCAAAAGCGAGGGCGAGGATGCCAAGATCGCGGTGCGCAACATCCGCCGCGATGCCAACGAGCAATTAAAAAAGTTGCTCAAGGACAAGGAGGTCGGCGAAGACGATGAGCGCCGCGCACAGGATGACGTGCAGAAACTCACCGACCGTT
>PCWU01000104.1 GCA_002787455.1 Gallionellaceae bacterium CG11_big_fil_rev_8_21_14_0_20_60_62
GCCGCTGCCGGGCATTTCGCCAAGGCGGGAGCCGAGGCGGGTAGCGTGCTCAAGGAATTCACTGCGACCCCGGAACAGCTCGCCGATCTCGCCCTTGGCGGCAAGATGGGGGTCGATCTGTTCCAGGTTGGCCAAATTGTCGATGTGACCGGCGTAACGATCGGTAAAGGCTATGCCGGCACCATCAAACGTCACCACTTCAAGTCGGGCCGGGCATCGCACGGCAACTCCAAGTCGCACAACGTGCCGGGCTCCATCGGTATGGCGCAGGATCCGGGGCGTGTATTCCCCGGCAAGCGCATGACCGGTCACCTCGGTGACGTGCAGCGCACCGTGCAAAATCTTCAGATCGTTCGTATTGATATGGAGCGTCAGCTGTTGCTGGTGCGCGGCGCGGTACCGGGCGCGCCCGGCGGCGATGTCATCGTTCGTCCGGCAGTGAAAGCGGGGGCATAATGGAACTTAAACTGATCAATGAAAACGGCAAGCCGGGCGCGAGCGTGAGCGCATCCGATGACCTGTTTGGCCGCGAATACAACGAGGCGCTGGTGCATCAGCTGGTGACAGCCTACTTGGCCAATGCCCGCTCTGCCAACAGCAAGCAAAAAGGGCGCAGTGAAATCGCCAAATCCACGCGCAAACCGTTTGCCCAAAAAGGCACCGGTCGTGCGCGTGCCGGGATGGCTTCCAGCCCGCTATGGCGGGGGGGTGGCAAGATTTTCCCAAACAGCCCGGATCAAAACTACTCGCAAAAGATCAACCGCAAGATGTATCGCGCCGGTTTGGCCTCGATTTTCTCCAAGCTGGTGAGAGATGGCCGTTTGAGCGTGATTGAAGGACTGACCCTGGAAGCCCCGAAGACCAAACTGCTGGCCGACAAGATCAAGGCGATGGGCTTGCAGGATGCCCGTCTGCTGATCATTACTGACAGCATTGACGAGAATCTCTATCTGTCCGCGCGCAACCTGCCAAATGTGCTGGTGGTCGAGGCGCATCAGGCCGACCCGGTCAGTCTGGTCCGTTTCAGCAATGTGCTGGTCACGCGCAATGCGATCGCCAAAATCGAGGAGTTGCTGGCATGAATACAATCAAATTCAATGAAGAGCGCCTGCTGAATATCCTGCGCGCGCCGCAGGTGTCGGAGAAAGCCACGTTTGTCGCGGAAAAGAACGGCCAGGTGATTTTTCACGTGGCCAGCGACGCGACCAAGCCGGAAATCAAGGCGGCAGTCGAAAAGTTGTTCAAGGTCACGGTGGAAGGTGTTCAGGTGAGCGTGGTCAAGGGCAAGCAAAAACGCTTTGGCCGTTTCATGGGCAAGCGCCAGGACTGGAAGAAGGCCTTTATCAGCCTCGCCGCTGGCCAGGAAATCAACTTCGCCGCAAGTGAGCAGGGGTAAATCATGGCACTGATCAAACTTAAACCAACTTCGCCGGGGACTCGCGCAGTCGTGCGCGTGGTCAACAAGGAACTGCACAAAGGGAAACCGGTAGCGTCTTTGCTGGAAAAAAAGACACGCACTGCGGGTCGCAACAACAACGGTCATATCACCACTCGCCACATGGGTGGAGGGCACAAGAAACACTACCGTGTGGTGGATTTCAAGCGTAACAAGGACGGGATTCCGGCCAAGGTTGAGCGCCTGGAATACGATCCGAACCGCAGCGCGCATCTGGCTCTGCTGTTGTACGCGGACGGAGAGCGCCGCTACATCCTGGCGCCCAAGGGAATCTCTGCCGGGGCCGAGCTGATGAGCGGTTCGGAAGCGCCGATCAAGGCGGGCAACACCCTGCCGCTGCGCAACATGCCGGTCGGTTCGACGATCCATGCAATAGAGATGCTGCCGGGCAAGGGCGCGCAGTTGGCGCGCTCGGCCGGTGCGGCGGTGCAGTTACTGGCGCGCGAAGGCAGCTATGCCCAGTTGCGTCTGCGCTCCGGCGAAATTCGCAAGGTGCATATTGATTGCCGCGCCACACTGGGCGAAGTGGGTAATGCCGAACATTCGCTGCGTTCCATCGGCAAGGCGGGCGCCAATCGCTGGCGCGGTATCCGTCCGACCGTGCGCGGTGTGGTGATGAACCCGGTGGATCACCCGCACGGCGGCGGCGAAGGCAAGACTGCGGCGGGCCGTCATCCGGTCAGTCCGTGGGGGGTGCCGGCCAAGGGCTATCGCACGCGTAGTAACAAGCGGACCACGAGCATGATCGTGCGTCGTCGCTTCAAGGCTTAAGGGGTAACAGGAAAATGGCACGTTCTATCAAAAAAGGCCCGTTCGTCGATCTGCATCTGCTGAAGAAAGTGGAAACAGTTCGCGCAACCAGCGACAAACGCCCGGTCAAGACCTGGTCGCGTCGTTCCACGGTTTTGCCCGAGTTCGTCGGTCTCACCATTGCAGTGCATAACGGCAAGCAGCATGTGCCGGTGTATGTTTCCGAAAACATGGTCGGCCACAAGCTAGGCGAATTTTCTCTGACGCGTACCTTCAAAGGTCATGCGGCTGATAAAAAAGCGAAGAAATAAGGAGAGATGATGAGTACAACAGCAGTCATCCGTGGTGTTCGCCTGTCAGCCCAAAAGGCTCGTCTGGTTGCGGACCAAATCCGTGGCCTGCCGGTCGCGCAAGCATTGAACATTCTAACCTTCAGTCCGAAGAAGGGCGGCGCCATCCTCAAGAAGGCGCTCGATTCCGCAATTGCGAATGCCGAGCACAATGACGGCGCAGATATTGACGAATTGAAGGTTTCCACCATTTATGTGGACAAAGGCACTTCGCTGAAGCGCATGATCCCCCGGGCCAAGGGCCGCGGGACCGGCATCGAGAAGCAAACCTGCCACATTACGATCACCGTCGGGAGTTAAGCATGGGCCAGAAAATTAATCCGATCGGATTCCGCCTGAGTGTCCAGAAAAACTGGTCATCCAAGTGGTATGCGAATAGCAAGAACTTTTCAGCTCTGCTGCTCAAGGACATCGAAGTCCGCGATTATCTGAAGAAAAAACTGGCCGGTGCCGGGGTTTCCAAGATCGTCATCGAACGCCCGGCTAAAAATGCCAAGATCACCATCTATACCGCGCGTCCCGGGGTGGTCATCGGCAAGAAAGGCGAAGATATCGAGAAGCTGCGCGCCGAACTGCGGATCCGTATGGGCCTGCCCGATGTCGGTCTGAATATCGAGGAAGTGCGCAAGCCGGAAATCGACGCGCAGCTGATTGCCGAATCGATTACCCAGCAACTGGAAAAACGCATCATGTTTCGCCGCGCGATGAAACGCGCGATGCAAAACGCGATGCGCCTCGGCGCGCAGGGAATCAAAATCATGAGCGCCGGCCGTCTGAACGGGATCGAGATCGCCCGCACCGAATGGTATCGCGAAGGCCGTGTGCCATTGCATACCCTGCGCGCGGATATCGATTACGGTTTTGCCGAAGCGAAGACCACCTACGGCATCATTGGCGTCAAGGTCTGGGTCTACAAGGGCGACCATACCGGTCAACAGGAAGAAGTTGCGCCAACCGCAGCCGAGCCTGAAAAGAAAGCAAGAAAGTCGGGAGCTAAACATGCTACAGCCAGCTAGAAGAAAATACCGCAAGGAGCAAAAGGGCCGCAACACCGGCGTTGCGACTCGCGGCAACCAGGTCAGTTTTGGCGAATTCGGTCTCAAGGCCGTGGGCCGGGGCCGCCTGACCGCGCGCCAGATCGAAGCCGCCCGCCGCGCCATGACGCGCCATATCAAACGCGGCGGGCGCATCTGGATTCGCATCTTCCCGGACAAGCCGATCTCGCAAAAGCCGGCTGAAGTGCGGATGGGTAACGGCAAGGGCAATCCGGAGTACTACGTGGCCGAGATTCGTCCGGGCAAGATGCTGTACGAGATGGACGGCGTGCCGGAAGCGCTGGCACGCGAGGCCTTCAAACTGGCAACCGCGAAGTTGCCGCTCGAGACGACCTTTGTAGTTAGACAGGTGGGGGCTTAATCATGAAGTCGAGTGAACTGAAGAACAAATCGGTGGAGGAGCTGCAGCAGGAATTGCTCTCCCTGGGCAAGGCGCAATTCAGCCTGCGCATGCAACTGGCGACCCAGCAGCTGGCCAACAACAGCCAGATCGGCAAGGTGCGCCGGGATATCGCCCGGATTAAAACAGTATTGACCGAAAAAGGTGTACAGCAATGAGTGCAACGAACCTGAAACGCGCGCTGACCGGTACGGTCGTCAGCAACAAGATGGACAAGACGGTGACCGTGCTGGTCGAGCGCAAAGTCAAGCACCCTGTGCTGGGCAAAGTTGTCCGCGTGTCCAAGAAATATCACGCGCATGACGAGAACAACATCTGCACCGAAGGCCAGGTGGTGACCATCGAGGAAAGCCGCCCGCTGTCGAAGACAAAATCATGGCGTGTGGTCTAGTCGGCGTAAGCACCCGGCAACAAAATACAAATAGCGCTTGCGCAACTGGGCAAGTTTGACTAGAATGCGCGGCTTCGTTTCACCGTCGCTTGCGACGGCCTAACCCAAACGGGTTCCAAAACTAGCCGCCGCAGGCGGAATAAGTTGGAGATTGAAAAATGATACAAATGCAGTCTGTTTTGAATGTCGCCGACAACACCGGCGCGCGCGCCGTGATGTGCATCAAAGTGATTGGAGGTTCCAAGCGCCGTTATGCCGGTGTAGGCGATGTGATCAAGGTCAGCATCAGGGATGCCGCTCCGCGTTCGCGGGTTAAAAAAGGCGAAGTGTACAGTGCGGTCGTGGTGCGCACCGCCAAGGGTGTTCGCCGCGCCGACGGCTCCCTGATTAAGTTCGACGGCAACGCCGCCGTGCTGCTGAACAACAAACTGGAGCCGATCGGCACCCGTATTTTTGGCCCGGTCACCCGTGAATTGCGCACCGAGCGCTTCATGAAAATTGTGTCTCTGGCTCCGGAAGTTCTGTAAGAGTCGGTCGAGGATTAAATCATGCGCAAAATTAGAAAAGATGACGATGTGATCGTCATTGCAGGCAAGGACAAAGGTAATCGCGGCAATGTGTTGAAAGTTGCCGATGACTACGTGGTGGTTGCCGGGATCAACAAGGTGAAAAAACACCAGAAGCCGAATCCGATGAAGGGGACGTCCGGCGGTATCGTGGAAATCGAAAAACCGCTGCATGTTTCCAATGTCGCGATTTTCAATGCGGCCACGAAAAGAGCCGACCGTGTCGGTGTCAAGGTGCTGGAAGACGGGCGCAAAGTGCGCGTGTTCAAGTCCAGCGGCGAAGTAATCGCGTAAGGGGTAACACAGCATGGCTCGTTTGTACGACTACTACAAGAAAAGCGTTGTGCCGCAACTGATGAAACAGTTCGGTTACAAATCCGTGATGGAAGTGCCTCGCATCCAGAAGATCACCCTGAATATGGGGGTGGGCGAAGCGGTTGCGGATAAAAAAGTGATGGATCACGCGGTTGCCGATATGCAGAAAATCGCCGGACAAAAGCCGGTGGTCACGAAGGCCAAGAAATCCATCGCCGGATTCAAGATTCGTGACAATTACCCGGTGGGTTGCAAAGTAACGCTGCGCCGCGACCGCATGTTTGAATTCATGGATCGACTGGTGACGGTTGCCATTCCGCGTATCCGCGACTTCCGCGGCATCTCGGGCAAGGCATTTGACGGCCGCGGCAATTACAACATGGGCGTGCGCGAGCAAATCATCTTCCCGGAAATCGAATACGACAAGATCGACGCGTTGCGCGGGATGAACATTACGATCACGACGACGGCGAAGAACGACGAGGAAGCGCGCGCGCTGTTGCTGGCTTTCAAATTCCCATTGAAGAACTGAGGGTGATATGGCAAAAACTTCTTTGATCAACCGCGAGCAGAAGCGCAGGGATACGGTGAAGAAATTCGCCGCCAAGCGCGCCGAATTGCTGGCAATTGCAAACAATGTGGCAATCAGTTACGAGGAGCGTTTCGCCGCTCGTCAAAAGTTGCAGGCTTTGCCGCGCGATTCCAGTCCGGTGCGTTTGCGCAATCGTTGCGCGCTGACCGGTCGCCCGCGCGGCACGTTCCGCAAGTTCGGTCTGGGACGTACCAAATTGCGTGAATACGCGATGGCTGGTGCGATTCCCGGTGTCGTCAAGGCAAGTTGGTAAGGTGAATTTATGAGCATGAGTGATCCGATTGCCGATATGTTGACGCGTGTACGCAACGCGCAACTGGCAAAAAAAACAGTGGTAGCGATGCCTTCTTCCAAGATCAAGGTGGCGATTGCCAAAGTGCTGCAGGACGAAGGCTTTGTGGACGGCTACAAGGTGGTTGAGCACGGCGCCAAGCCGATTCTCGAAATCGGCCTGAAATACTACGCAGACCGCCCGGTGATAGAAAAGATTCAGCGCATTAGTCGTCCGGGTTTGCGTGTGTACAAGGGTAGCGAAAGCATTCCCCGCGTGATGAACGGATTGGGTGTTGCCATCGTTTCCACCTCGCAGGGTCTGATGACCGACCGCAAAGCGCGCGCCAACGGCATCGGTGGCGAAGTTTTGTGCTACGTGGCGTAAGGAGGAGATATGTCCAGAGTTGCTAAAAATCCCGTGTTGGTACCCGCCGGTGTGGAAGTTTCCATTGCTGCCGACAAGATTTCTGTCAAGGGCCCGCAGGGGGCGCTGACTCAATTCATCAAGGGCGATGTCAAAGTCGAGCGCGAGGGCGACATGTTGCTGTGCAAGGCCACTGCCGATTCCGCCGCATCCAACGCGATGTCAGGAACACTGCGTGCGCTGGTCAACAATATGGTGATCGGTGTGAGCAAGGGTTTCGAGCGCAAGCTGATCCTGGTCGGCGTGGGTTATCGTGCCCAGGCTGCCGGTGATGCGCTCAATTTGAGTCTGGGATTTTCGCACCCCGTCGTGCACAAGATGCCGCAGGGTGTGAAAGTTGCGACGCCCACTCAGACCGAGATCGTCCTGAGCGGTGTGGACAAGCAGCAAGTCGGTCAGGTCGCCGCCGAAATTCGCGCGTACCGCGAGCCGGAACCTTATAAGGGCAAGGGTGTTCGCTATGCGGACGAGGTGGTAATCATTAAAGAAGCCAAGAAGAAATAATCGAGGTTGATATGTTGAACAAGAATCAAGCGCGTCAGCGCAGAGGCCGCAAAACCCGCGCAAGAATTGCCCAGCAAAAGACTATCCGCCTGGCAATACACCGCACGAACCTGCATATCTATGCCCAGATCATTTCTGCCGATGGCAGTTCTGTGCTGGCCAGTGCTTCCACGCTGGAAGCGGAAGTGCGCAAGAACATTGGCAACGGCGGCAATGTCGCGGCGGCTACGCTGGTTGGCCAGCGTATCGCCGAAAAGGCCAAGAGTGCCGGCGTGACTGCGGTTGCTTTCGACCGTTCCGGCAACAAGTACCATGGTCGCATCAAGGCGCTGGCGGATGCGGCGCGCGAACATGGCTTGCAGTTCTAATCTGGGGTGAAACATGGCTAAAGCACAACAAGGCAGAAATCAGCAACAAGAAGACAAGGGTGACGGCCTCATCGAGAAGATGATTCACGTCAACCGCGTCACCAAGGTGGTGAAGGGCGGGCGCATCATGGGCTTTGCGGCGCTGACCGTGGTGGGTGACGGCGATGGTCGCGTCGGCATGGGCAAGGGAAAATCCAAGGAGGTGCCGGTGGCCGTGCAAAAGGCGATGGAAGAGTCGCGCCGCAAACTGGTCAAGGTAAACCTCAAGGATGGCACGCTGCATCATTCCGTCATCGGCCGCCACGGTGCAGCCAAGGTGGTGATGCTGCCGGCTTCTGAAGGTACCGGAATTATTGCCGGCGGCGCGATGCGCGCCGTGTTCGAGGCGGTTGGCGTGCGCAATGTGCTGGCCAAGTGTATCGGTTCCAACAATCCGTATAACGTGGTGCGTGCCACCCTGAACGGTTTGCAGGCGCTCAATTCTCCTGCCGAGATCGCTGCCAAGCGAGGCAAGAGTGTCGAAGAGATTGCGGGGTAATCATGGCTCAAGCTAAAACATTGAAAGTGACGCAAGTCAAAAGCGTGATCGGCACCAAGCAGTCGCACCGCGACACCGTGCGCGGGCTGGGTCTGCGCCGTATCAACCATACGGTGGTGCTGGAAGATACGCCGGCAGTGCGCGGCATGATTAACAAGGTGTACTACCTGGTCAAGTGCGAGGCATAAATGCAACTCAATCAAATTAAACCCGAACAAGGTTCACGTCACGCCAAGCGCCGTGTCGGACGCGGTATCGGCTCCGGCCTCGGCAAGACGGCAGGTCGCGGCCACAAGGGGCAGAAGTCCCGTGCCGGCGGTTTCCATAAAGTCGGCTTCGAAGGCGGTCAAATGCCATTGCAGCGCCGTTTGCCCAAGCGCGGTTTCGTTTCGCTGACGCGCAAAGACACCGCCCAGGTGCGCCTGTCCGACCTGCAAAAACTGCCGGTTGATACGGTCGACCTGCTGGTACTGAAACAGGCGGGCGTGATTTCCGCCAACGCGCTGAGCGTGAAAGTGATGCTGAGCGGAGAAATCACCCGTGCCGTCACGGTGCAGGGCTTGCTGCTTACCAAGGGTGCGCGGGCGGCAATCGAAGCGGCCGGCGGCTCGGTTGCGGAATAAGGACGCGCTGTGAGCCGACCGGTTGCCAAAGCGAAGTACGGTGATTTAAGCACGCGTCTCTGGTTTTTGCTGGGGGCGCTGGTGGTGTATCGCATCGGTGCGCATATCCCGGTGCCCGGCATCGATCCCAATGTGCTGGCCGACCTGTTCAAGCAGCAGCAGGGCGGTATCCTGGGCATGTTTAACATGTTCTCGGGCGGGGCGCTGGAGCGTTTTACCATCCTGGCTTTGGGTATCATGCCGTACATTTCGGCTTCCATTATCATGCAGCTGGCCGCGATTGCGGTGCCGCATCTGGAGCAGCTGAAAAAAGAAGGCGAAGCCGGACGGCGCAAGATAACGCAGTACACGCGCTATGGCACCCTGGTGCTGGCCTTGTTCCAGTCCTTCGGCATTTCGGTGATGCTGCAGTCGCAGCCGAACCTGGTGCTAAATCCCGGCATGATGTTCCAGTTGACCACGGTAGTTACACTGGTGACCGGCACCATGTTTTTGATGTGGCTGGGCGAGCAAATTACCGAACGCGGTTTGGGCAATGGTATCTCGCTGATCATCTTCGCCGGGATCGCTGCCGGTCTGCCGAGCGCGATTGGCAACACCCTTGAAATGGCGCGAACCGGCGCGTTTTCAGTGCCGCTTGTGCTGGCTTTGTTTTTTGGCGCGCTGCTGGTGACCGCCCTGGTGGTTTTCGTGGAGCGCGGCCAGCGCAAGATTCTGGTGAATTACGCCAAGCGCCAGGTCGGCAACAAGGTGTATGGCGGGCAAAGTTCGCATCTGCCGTTGAAGCTGAACATGGCCGGAGTGATTCCGCCGATCTTCGCTTCCAGCATCATTTTGTTTCCGGCGACCATCGCGGGCTGGTTCGGTTCTCACGAGAGCATGTTGTGGCTGAAAGACCTGAGCGGCATGCTGGCGCCCGGTCAACCGATCTATGTTATGTTTTACGCGGCGGCAATCATATTCTTTTGCTTCTTTTACACCGCGCTGGTGTTTAGTCCGAAAGAGACGTCGGAGAATTTGAAGAAAAGCGGAGCGTTCCTGCCCGGAATTCGGCCCGGAGAACAGACCGCCCGCTACATCGAAAAGATCATGCTGCGTCTGACTATGGTGGGCGCGGTGTATATCACCCTGGTTTGCCTGTTGCCGGAATTCCTGGTGGTGAAGTGGAATGTGCCGTTCTACTTTGGTGGCACCTCGCTGCTGATTCTGGTGGTGGTGACCATGGATTTCATGTCGCAAGTACAGTCGTATCTGATGACGCACCAGTATGAGAATTTGTTGAAGAAAGCCAATTTCAAGGCTGGTTAAAGAGAAGCAAGGAGAAGTAAATGAAAGTCCAAGCATCCGTGAAAAAAGTGTGCCGCAATTGCAAGATCGTGCGGCGCAAAGGTGTGATCCGCGTGATCTGCAGTAGTGATCCGCGCCACAAACAGCGCCAGGGCTGATTGAGTTAAATCGCCGCTGGATGTTAGAATTCGCAACTTTTGAACGATAGGGTAGCTGCATGGCTCGTATTGCCGGTGTAAATATTTCCAACCATCAACACGCTGAAATCGCGCTGACCGCGATCTACGGCATCGGCCGCACCCGCGCGCAGCAAATCTGCACCGCGGCCGGAGTCAAGGTCTCGGCCAAGATCAAAGATATCAGCGATTCCGATATTGAAAAGCTGCGCGACGAAGTCGCCAAGTTCACGGTGGAGGGAGATTTGCGCCGTGAAGTGACCATGAACATCAAGCGGCTGATGGACATGGGATGCTACCGTGGCCTGCGCCACCGTCGCGGCCTACCTTGCCGCGGCCAGCGCACCCGCACCAACGCTCGCACCCGCAAAGGACCGCGCAAATCCATTGCCGGCGCCAAGAAGTAATCAAGTAGAGGACAGCAGAAAATGGCAAAGACCAGCACCAAAGTGCGCAAAAAAGTTAAGAAGAACGTCGCTGAAGGCATCGCGCACGTTCACGCTTCCTTCAACAATACCATCGTCACCATCACCGACCGCCAGGGCAACACCCTCGCCTGGTCGACCAGCGGTGCACAGGGCTTCAAGGGTTCGCGCAAGAGCACGCCGTTCGCCGCTCAGATTGCCGCTGAAACAGTGGGCAAGTCAGCTGTTGAGTGCGGGGTCAAGAATCTGGAAGTGCGGATCAAGGGTCCCGGCCCGGGACGCGAATCCGCAGTGCGCGCATTGAATGCCGCCGGTTTTAAAATCACCAGCATTTCGGATATCACGCCGGTGCCGCACAACGGCTGCCGTCCCCCGAAAAAGCGCCGTATTTAAGGAGTATGGATCTTGGCTAGAAATCTTGATGCAAAGTGCCGTCAGTGCC
>PCWU01000151.1:0-418 GCA_002787455.1 Gallionellaceae bacterium CG11_big_fil_rev_8_21_14_0_20_60_62
GCGCCGGGGCGAAGGCGGTGGCGATGTCCTCGCGCACCACCGTCGTCCAGCCAAACCCCGCGTAGTCGCGGTAACCCGAGGAACTGGCATGACCCACCAGATAGGTCTTGCCGTCGCTGAAGCGCTCGATGTGGTAACCCGTTTGATTTCCGGCGCGATAGTGGCGCATCATTTTCGGCGCCAATTGATCAAACTCGCTCCAGGCAGGCGCATCACCCGACAATACCTTGCCGTCGCGGCTCAACAGGAAGATGTCCTGCCCCGGCGTGCGCGCGCTGTCGAGCGCTTCAGCCGCCCAACTCCAGTAGATGTGCCCGCACAGCACGCCCAGCAGATTGTTCTGGTGGTCGAACACAGGGGAAGCAACATCCACCAGATAAAAGGTCTCACCGCTCGGGTTCGGCAACAGCTTGGCCAG
>PCWU01000151.1:495-1304 GCA_002787455.1 Gallionellaceae bacterium CG11_big_fil_rev_8_21_14_0_20_60_62
CCCGATCCCGTTGGTGTCGCAAAATCCGATCCATGCGTAGGCGTCGAAATTGGTCTGCAGGCGTTCCATGAGTTCGCGCTTGCGCGCCACCGCCACGTTGGGATCGCGCATCTCGTCCAACCGCGCGGCGTTGCGGATCTCGCGGCTGCGTTCGTACATGCCGCGGTCCAGCACGTCCAGCGCGTTCTGCGCGCGCCGCATGAAGGAGGAGCCCTCGCGCTGTTCGATCTGCTGGCGGCTGGCCTCTGCCGCATAAAAACTGATCGCGGTGGTCACCAGCAACACGATGGCACCGGTGGCGAGGCCGATCTCGGCACGCAGACTGCGGCGCGGATCGATGCGTTTGCGCCAGTGTTTCATTTTGCCTCCCGCAGGCAGCTTTCAAAATCAACCAGCGGCATCGGCTTGCCAAACCGATACCCCTGATACGCATGGCAGCCGCGCAGGTTGAGGAATTGTTCCTGCTCAACCGTCTCCACACCCTCGGCGATAACGTTCAGGCCCAGCGCCTCGGTCATCGCGATGATGGTCTGCACGATGGCGGCATCATTGGGGTCGCTGGCGATGTCGCGCACAAAGCTCTGGTCGATCTTGATCTGGTCCAGCGGCAGGCGCTTCAGGTATTGCAGCGAGGAGTAGCCGGTGCCGAAATCGTCCATCGAGAAACTGATGCCGAGCAGTTTCAGCTCGCGCATTTTCTCAATGGTTTCTTCGACGCTCTCCAGCACCGTGCTTTCGGTCAGTTCCAGTTTCAGGCGGGACGGCTTGACGCCGGTCTCGAGCAGAATGCGCTGCACAAGTGGCACGAA
>PCWU01000151.1:1316-3715 GCA_002787455.1 Gallionellaceae bacterium CG11_big_fil_rev_8_21_14_0_20_60_62
TTGCAGACACGCCACGCGCAGCGCCCAGCCGCCCATCGCCACGATCTGCCCCGTCTCTTCCGCCAGCGAAATGAACTCACCGGGCGACACCAGCCCGCGTTGCGGGTGTTGCCAGCGCATCAGCACTTCGGCACCCAGCGGGCGGTGCTGCGCATCCACCTGCAACTGGTAATAAAGACACAATTGATTCCCGCTCAATGCGTGTTCCAGCTCGCTCTCCAGCTCCAGCCGCGCGTCGATGATCGCCTGCATCTTGGGGTCATAAAAACGAATGGAGTTGCGTCCCGCCTGTTTCGCCTGATACATGGCAATATCCGCGTATTTGAACAGCGACTCGATATTCTCGCCATGCCCGCGCAGCATCACCACGCCGATACTGGATGAAATATGATGAGTATATTCGCCGAGCTGATAGGGTTGGTTCAGCGCCTCGCGAATTTTTTCCGCCGCCGTTTCGGCGTGTTCCGCCGCCTCCTGCGGCGAAGTGCTCAAACCGTCCAGCACCAGCACGAACTCGTCTCCCCCCCAGCGCGCCACGGTGTCTCCCTCGCGTACGCAGGTCTGCAAGCGGCGCGCCACTTCGCGCAACAAGCGGTCACCGGCTTCGTGCCCCTTGGAGTCGTTGAGTTTCTTGAAATTGTCCAGATCAAGCAGGATCAGCGCCGCGTGACGCCCGTTACGCGCGCTGACCGCCATTGATTGCTGCACCCGCTCCTGCAACAGACGCCGATTCGGCAGATTCGTCAGCACGTCGTAAAACGCCAGTTGATGGATGTGCCGTTCTTTCTCGCGGCGCGCGGAGATGTCGAGGAAGGTGACCACCGCACCGACGACTTTTCCATCCTTGTAGGTGGCATGCGACCAGTATTCGACCGGCAACGCCACGCCATCCTTGCGCCAAAAGACCTCATTATCACAATGCGCGGACTGGTTCTGTTTGAACGCCTGATAGATGAAGCATTCGGCGGCAAGATAGGGTTTGCCGTCGGTATGCGAATGATGGATCAGGGTGTGGAGATGCTTGCCCAGCACCTCTTCCGCGCCAGCGAAACCCAGGATGCTCAGGAACGCGGCGTTGACGAAGGTGCAGTTGCCCTGCATATCCACCCCGTACATCCCCTCCGCCATCGAATCGAGCAGGCGTTGCAGGTGCGCCTGCGAATCTTTCAACGCCTGCTGCGCCGCTTTTCGTTCCCGGATGTCGCGGCAGGAGCCGAATACCCGGCCGTTGGGCAACAGCGCCGCATTCATCTCGAACGGAATCTTTTTTCCTCCGCGGGTCAGCAGGCGAATCTCCAATTCATGCCGCCCGGCTTTGCCAACCAACTGATTGCCAACTTCGCGGTAAGTCTGGCGCCAGTCCGCCGGGACCAGATCAAAGACCGACATCACATACAGTTCACTGCGCTCATAGCCGAGCAACTCAAGCACGTGGTCGTTGACGTACACGATGCGGCCATCCTGCTCGGTAATGAACACCGCATCGGGCGCATTTTGCAGCGTCATGCGCATGCGTTCCTCGCTGTCGCGCAAGGCGGAGATCATCATGCGCGCATCTTCTTCAGATGCGCGCAAAAGCTGCTTGTGTTTGTGTTCCAGACTCTCCAGCTCGCGCGCGTTCTTGCGCGCCATGCGCTGGTCGAACAGGCTGGCCAGCAAGCCGCCGCCGAACCAGAACAACACGGTCAGGGCGATCATCACGCCCAGCACGTTCGGCTCGATGCGCAATGCATCGACACGGCTCACCGCATCGGGTGCAATCCGCACACCCAGCATGGCGACATAGTGCATGGCGGAGATGGCCAGCCCCAGCATGGCCCCGCCCAGCAAAGTGCGCGGTGTGCCGTGCAGTTTGAGCCATTCGGCGCGATACATGAAATTCAGCGCGCCCCAGGAGGCGGCAATGGCGATCAGCACGGATGCGACAAAGACCGGCGGGTTGTAGGCGATGGCCGGCTGCATCTTGAGTGCGGCCATGCCGAGGTAATGCATGCTGCTGATGCCGATGCCCATCAGGATCGCGCGGAACAGGATGCGCCGCGCGCTGATCCGCGGCTCGCGCAGGACTTTGAAACCCAGCAGCGCGGCGACGAAGGCGACCAGCAACGACAACAGCGTGAGCCACAGGTCATAGCCGAGCGGGATCGGCGGATGGAAAGCCAGCATGCCAAGGAAGTGCATCGCCCAGATTGCCACCCCCAGGGTGGCAGCACCGGTCAACATCCACATATTGGCGGTATGGCCGGTGCTGAGGCGCATGCGCCGCGCGTGGACCAGCGCGACATAGGAGCCGACCATGGCCAGCAGCACCGACAGGATAACCAGCGGGATATTCCATGAAATCAGCAAAGCCAGCCCCTTTAATAATAGATTTTGGGACGTATCTTACAATTGTTTTC
>PCWU01000151.1:3729-4120 GCA_002787455.1 Gallionellaceae bacterium CG11_big_fil_rev_8_21_14_0_20_60_62
AGGCCGAACGTCTATAATCGCGCATCTTTTCCGTTTCATTCTCTGGAGACGCATCCATGTCAAACGACCCCTTCAATTCCCGTCAGTCATTCACGCTCGCCTCCGGCAAACCGGGCACGCTGTACTCCCTACCCGCTCTGGAGAAAGCCGGCGTGGGCAACATCTCGCGTCTGCCGGTCTCGATCCGCATCGTGCTGGAATCGGTGCTGCGCAATTGCGACGGCAAGAAGGTGACCGAACAGCATGTGCGCGAACTGGCGAACTGGCAGCCGAATGCGGAACGTACCCAGGAGATACCCTTCGTCGTTGCCCGGATCGTGCTGCAGGATTTTACCGGCGTGCCGCTGCTGGCCGACCTCGCCGCGATGCGCGATGCCGCCGCGAAACAGGG
>PCWU01000144.1:0-329 GCA_002787455.1 Gallionellaceae bacterium CG11_big_fil_rev_8_21_14_0_20_60_62
GCGCGCTGGCTTTCTTCGATACCGAGATTCCGCTCGGCCACGGTGCCAGCATGTGGCAACCCAAACTCGAAGCGCGCGCGGTGCAGGCGCTGGCGCTGCAACCGTCCGACAGCGTGCTGGAAATTGGCAGCGGCAGCGGCTATCTGACGGCTTTGCTGGGGCGCATGGCGGCGCAGGTCACCAGCGTCGAAATTGAGCCGGAACTGAGCGCCCAGGCGGCGCGCAATCTGGCCGCGCACAACATCGGCAACGTCAACCTGCAAGTCGGCGATGCGGCGCAGCACTGGGGCGAAGCGGAATATGACGCGATCGTGCTGACCGGCTCCACC
>PCWU01000144.1:341-2638 GCA_002787455.1 Gallionellaceae bacterium CG11_big_fil_rev_8_21_14_0_20_60_62
ATCGTCGGCGATGCGCCGGCGATGCAGGCGCAACTGATCACGCGCACGGCGGCGGAAAAGTTCGAAACGCGAGTCCTGTTCGAAACCGCCGTGGCCCCGCTGCGCAACGCGCTGCAACCGCAGCGCTTTGTGTTTTAAACACTTTTACCTGCCGGGCTTGCCCTCTGTTCGAGCAAACTATAATATTAGCAACTGCTAATATTTGGAGTGACAATATGAAAATCCCCACCGCCCTTCTGGCCGCTTTGCTGGCATTCGGTTTGGCGGCGCCATCCGGTGCCGCCGATCTGATCGACGTCTATCGTGCCGCGCAATCCGGGGATGCCGTGTTCGCTGCCGCGCGCGCCGCGCAACAGGCGGGACAGGAAAAATCCAGACAGGGGATAGCCCTGCTGTTGCCGACGATTAGCGCAAGGGCCAACAGCCAATTCAACGACATCACCACCGACACGGGTTCGCTGTTTGTCAGCGGCGGCAACAAACAATACAACAGCCACGGTTACGGTTTTACCCTGGTGCAGCCGCTGTTCCGCCAGCAAAACTGGGCAGCCTACAGCCAGGCGCAATTGCAAAGCGCGGTGGCGGAACTGCAATACCAAACTGCCGGGCAGGAGCTGATTCTGCGCGTGGCGCAGGCGTATTTCGACGTGCTGATCGCGCAGGATTCGGTGCAACTGGCTGCCGCCCAGAAGAGCGCGATCGGGGAGCAACTGGAACAGGCCAAGCGCAATTTCGAAGTGGGCACCGCCACCATCACCGACACTTATGAAGCTCAGGCGCGCTTTGATCTGATCCGGGCGCAGGAGCTGGTGGCGGCGAACGATCTGGAAATCAAGCAGCGCACACTGCAGCAATTGACCAATGTATCGGGAACCGGGCTGTCGCCCGTTGGAACCAACCTCAAACTGGAATACCCGGAACCGAATGACCAGATGACCTGGATTGCGCGCTCGCATGCGGAAAATCTGCGGGTAACGCTGGCGCAGACGGCGTTGGCGCTGGCCGAAAAAGAGGTCGCGCGCAGTCGCGGCGGCCATTATCCGACGCTCGATCTGGTCGCGAACTACAACGAGAACGTGCAAACCGGCGGCACTTTTGGTGCATCGACGGTCACCAGCAAGATCATTGGTGTAGAACTGAACATGCCGTTATTCGAGGGCGGCGCCACCCAGTCGAAATGGCGCGAAGCGGATGCCAACCGGGAAAAAGCCAGGCAGGACCTGGAGAGTGCGCGGCGCAATGCCGAGCTGCAGATGCGCCAGGCGTTCCTCGGTATCGCCACCGGCATCGCCCAGGTGCAGGCACTGCAGCAGGCGCTGAAATCCAGCGAGAGTCTGCTCGAAGCGAGCAAGCTGGGGCAGGAAGTTGGCGTGCGCACCAACCTCGACGTGCTTAACGCGCAACAGCAGTTGTACGCCACGCAGCGCGACCTGTATCAGGCGCAATACAACTATCTGCTTAGCCAGTTGCGCTTGAAGTCGGCGGCGGGCACGCTGGCCGAAGCCGATCTGGAACAGGTCAACCGGGCGTTGCACTGAAAACGCGCCAGCGTTAAACTTGTGCAACTTTATGCACAAGTGAGGCTAAATTGAAAGTTGTTACCTATTCCCATGCGCGTAATGCGCTCAAGTCTGTCCTCGATGGTGTGGTCAATGATGCAGAGGTGACCATCATCAGCCGACGCGATGCCGAAGGTGATGCGGTGGTCATGTCGCTCGACAACTACAACAGCATCATGGAAACCCTGCACCTGACCGGCAACCCGGCAAATGCGGCTGCGCTGGCTAGAGCCATTGCGCAAGATAAAGCCGGATTGTCACAGCCCAGAAACCTGATCCTCAATGAATGATGCGTGCCATCCGATTTGTGCCGGATGCATGGGAAAGCTATCTGTATTGGCAGGAACAAGATCGCAAGACGCTCAAGCGCATCAATCTGCTGATCGACGGCGCAGTTCGTGATCCCTTCGACGGGGTGGGTAAACCGGAGCCGTTACGGGGAGATTTGTCCGGATACTGGTCGCGCCGTACCGATGGAGTCAACCGTTTGGTTTATCGTGCCAGCGATGAGGAATTGGTGATCATCGCTTGCCGGTTTCACTATTCGGCCTGAAGGGTGCCTGAATAAAGCTCACGCACACACTCCGCCAGATCTTCCTGCCAGTTCGGCAGAGCCAATCCGAATGCATTCCTGATCCTGCCGGTGGCCAGCACCGAGTTCGCCGGGCGCGGCGCGGGCAGGGGATAAGCGCTGGTCGGGATGGCCTCGATGACGATGGGTTTGTCGCGCAGCAGCGG
>PCWU01000144.1:2652-3393 GCA_002787455.1 Gallionellaceae bacterium CG11_big_fil_rev_8_21_14_0_20_60_62
ATATTCATGCCAGTTGGTGCGCCCGGCCGCGGTCAGGTGGAACAAACCGAGGCGGCTCGCATCATCCGGATTAGCGCGGCATTGGCGCAGAATTTCCGCGCTGCCTAGCGCGAGACGGCGCGCCCAGGTCGGGGCGCCGAACTGGTCGGAAACGATGCGCAACTCGTTGCGCTCTTTCGCCAGCCGCAACACCGTCTTCACAAAATTCCCGCCATGCACGCCATAGACCCAACTGGTGCGCAGAACGACGTGCGCACAGCCCGAGGCGCGCACGGCGTCCTCACCGGCGAGCTTGCTTTGGCCATACACGCTCTGCGGATTGGGGCGATCGTCCTCGGTGTAAGGGGCTGGATTGCCGCCATCGAACACATAGTCGGTCGAATAATGCACCAGCAGCGCGCCGATTTTTTGTGCTTCTTCCGCCAGTACGCCGGGTGCGACGGCATTGATTGCGTGTGCCAGATCGGGTTCGGATTCGGCCTTGTCCACCGCCGTGTAGGCAGCCGGATTGACGATAATGCCGGGGCGATACTCGCGCACGACAGTGCGGATCATTTCAGGCTGGCTCAAGTCGAGTTGCGCCCGGGGGAGCGCAACGACTTGGCCCAAGGGTGCCAGCGTGCGCTGCAATTCCCAGCCGAGCTGGCCGTTGACGCCGGTGAGCAGGATGAGGCTCACGCGAAGACCTCGGCATCTTTCAGCAATTTCCCGGCCTGATCCTTGCCGGAAAGCAACGGCGTC
>PCWU01000144.1:3410-4238 GCA_002787455.1 Gallionellaceae bacterium CG11_big_fil_rev_8_21_14_0_20_60_62
AGCTGAGGGTCGTTCCACAGGATGCAGCGTTCGTGTTCGGGCGCCCAGTAGTCCGTGGTCTTGTACAGGAACTCGGCGCTCTCGCTCAACACCACGAAGCCGTGCGCGAAACCGGGCGGGATCCATAACATACGCTTGTTTTCCGCGCTAAGGATGACCGTCTCGACCTGGCCAAAGGTGGGCGAACTGCGGCGGATATCCACCGCCACATCGAGCACTTCGCCCGCCACCGCGCGCAGCAGTTTGCCCTGTGCCTGCCGGATCTGGTAATGCAGGCCGCGCAACACATGGCGCGCGGATTTGGAGTGGTTGTCCTGCACGAAGGGCGTGGTGATGTCGGTCAGCTCGGCAAAACGGCGCGCGTTGAAGCTCTCGTAAAAAAATCCGCGCGTATCGCCGAATACCTTGGGTTCAAGGATAAACACGCCGGAAAGAGAAGTTGGCAGTGCCTGCATGTCAAAATTTCTCCTGTAGCAGGGCCAGCAGATATTGGCCGTAGCCGTTCTTGGCCAGCGGCTGCGCCAGCGCTTCCAGTTGTGCGCGCGTGATATAGCCGCGACGATAGGCAATCTCTTCCGGGCAGGCAATCTTCAGGCCCTGGCGTTTCTCCAGTGTCTGAATGAAAAGCGACGCCTCCAGCAACGAATCGTGGGTGCCGGTGTCCAGCCACGCGCTGCCGCGCCCCATCACCCGCACGTCCAGCTTGCCGTGTTCGAGATAAATCTGGTTGACCGTGGTGATCTCCAGTTCGCCGCGGGGCGAGGGCTTGATCGACTTGGCGATGCTGACCACTTCATTGTCGTAAAAATACAGGCCGGTCACCGCATA
>PCWU01000154.1 GCA_002787455.1 Gallionellaceae bacterium CG11_big_fil_rev_8_21_14_0_20_60_62
CTTTCTGGCCGGACTTTATCTCGGGCGGGTACGGGGCGCGCTGGCGTTGCTCGCGCTGCTGATGCTGGAGGCGGCGCTGGTCGATTTTTACGCGATCAATTTCCGCGAGGTCAGCGCCTATTGTGTCACCTCGGCTTATGCCTTCCTGGTGTTCGCCTACGGCGCGCTGTGGTTTGCGGGGCGCGTCTATGCCGCGCGTCACAGGGTGAGCGGCAAGGGGATGCTCGGCCTGCTGTCGGCGGCGGCGCTGGCGGGGGGCGCGGCATTTGTCATTGCCAATGTGAGTTTCTATCTGCTGGCGGGCTACTTCGGGCAGATGAGCGCATGGCAATACGTGGCCAGTGTGGCGCAATACTTTGTCCCTTACGTTGCCGTGATGATGTTCTATGTCGGGCTGGCATTCGCCGTGCAGGCACTGGCGCAGCTTTCCGACAAGACCAAGCACGGTGCCGATGCCGTCTGATCCGGAGCGCATTCTTCTGCCGTGCAGATGACCAGCACCCAGCTCTACCTGCGCCTGTTGTGCTACGTCCGTCCGCACTGGCAGGCGTTTGCCGTATCCATTCTGGGCATGATCGTGGCGGCGGCGACCGAGCCGCTGTTGCCGGCCCTGCTCAAGCCTTTTCTGGACGGCACCTTCGTGCACAAGGACGACTGGGTGATGCGCTGGGCGCCGGTGTTCATTCTGGGGATCTTTTTCGTGCGCGGCTTGGCCGGTTTTTTCGGGTCATATGCCATTCATTGGGTCGGCAACCGGGTGGTGATGGATTTGCGCGCCGAGATGTTCGCCAAGTTGATGACGCTGCCGACCCGCTACTATGACGACCACGCCACCGGGCTGCTCATCTCCAAGCTGACCTACGATGTGACCAACGTTACGGCGGCGGCAACCAGTGTGGTGACCATCGTTATTCGCGACACCATCATCATCGCAGGCCTGCTCGGTTGGCTGTTCTACCTCGACTGGAAGCTGACCCTGATTACCCTCGCCATCGCGCCGGTGGTTGCTCTTATTATTCGTACCATTAATTATCGCCTGCGCAATGCCAGCCGCGACACGCAGCAGGCGATGGGCAGCATCACCCAGGTCATCGAGGAAAGCGTGACCGCGCACAAGGTGGTCAAACTGTTCGGCGGCCAGAGTTACGAGCAGCAGCGCTTCGATAGCGAGATCAACGGGGTGCGCCGCCATATGATGAAACAGGCGGCGGCGGCGCTGGCCAATGTGCCGCTGGTGCAGATGGTGGCGGCGGTTGCCCTGTCTTTCGTGATCTGGCTCGCCATCGGTCAGACCGGGAGCGATGCCACCACGGTGGGCGGATTTCTCTCATTCGTGACGGCGATGCTGATGCTCACGGCGCCGCTCAAGCGTATTACCAGCATCACCGAATTCATCCAGCGCGGCCTGGCCGCGGCGGAAAGCGTGTTCGATCTGCTCGACAGCGACGACGAGGCCGATACCGGCACCCTGGAGTTGGGGCGGGTACACGGTGAGTTGTGTTTCGAGCGGGTCAGCTTCGCTTACGGCCGGGATGGCCGCATGGCATTGCAGGAGGTTGATCTGCAAATTCCGGCAGGGCAGGGGGTGGCGCTGGTCGGCGCCTCCGGCAGCGGCAAGAGCACGCTGGCGAATCTGCTGCCGCGCTTTTACGAGTTGCGAAGCGGACGCATCCTGATCGACGGGCAGGATATTCGCACCGTCACGCTGGCCAGCCTGCGCGCCAACATCGCGCTGGTCAGCCAGGAAGTGGTGCTGTTCAACGACACCATCGCCGCCAACATCGCCTACGGCCAGATGCGCGAGGTGCCGGAGAGCGAGATCGTGGCGGCGGCAACGGCGGCGCATGCGATGGAATTCATCCAGGATATGCCGCAGGGACTGGCCACGCTGGTGGGCGAAAAGGGCGTGCGCCTGTCGGGCGGCCAGCGCCAGCGCATCGCCATCGCCCGCGCGATCCTGAAGGATGCGCCCATCCTGATTCTGGATGAGGCGACCTCCGCGCTGGACAGTGAATCCGAGCGGCATGTCCAGGCGGCGTTGGAAGTGCTGATGCAAAATCGCACCACCCTGGTAATCGCCCACCGCCTGTCCACCATTGAAAAAGCCGATTGCATCATCGTGTTGCAAAAGGGACAGATCGCGGAAGCGGGTACTCACGCCGAGCTGCTCGCCCTAAACGGCGTGTACGCGCAATTGCATCGCACCCAGTTCAGAAGCAACGAGACTGAAGGTGAAAAAAACCCATCAATCAGTTGACAGTTGTTCCGCTTCTGGCAAAATCCATACCCAAGCATTTCTCTCAACCTTTCAACCCCGTTTAATTTCAGGAGATCATCATGGCCGTACTCGTAGGCAAGCAAGCCCCCGATATCAACGCTGTCGCCGTCATGGGCAACAACGAGATCAACGAATCCTTCAACCTGAAGAAGCACATCAGCGGCAAGTACGCGGTGGTGTTTTTCTACCCGCTGGACTTCACTTTTGTCTGTCCGTCCGAGATTATCGCCTTCGATCACCGTCTGGACGAATTTAAAAAGCGTAACGTCGAAGTGATAGGCGTGTCGATCGACTCCCACTTCACTCACCTCGCGTGGAAGAACACGCCGGTGAACAAAGGCGGCATCGGCCAGGTGCGCTATCCGCTGGTCGCCGACATCAAGCACGAAGTGTGCAAGGCCTACGATGTGGAAGCCGAAGGCGGCGTGGCTTATCGCGGCTCGTTCCTGATCGACCGTTCCGGACTGGTGCGCCACCAGGTGGTGAACGATCTGCCGCTGGGGCGCAACATCGACGAGATGATCCGCATGGTCGATGCCCTGCAATTCAACGAAGAGCATGGCGAAGTCTGCCCGGCCGGCTGGAGCAAGGGCAAGGCGGGCATGGGCGCCTCGACCGAAGGCGTGGCGAAATACCTGGCGGAACACGCGCAAGAACTGTAAGCAATTTTTTTCATCTAAAAAAGGCTCCTGCGGGAGCCTTTTTTCATGTCCGCCCCGGATTGCGCATGCATTAAAATGCGCCGCATCGTTGCCCGGGAGACTCTGCATGCTGATCTGGTTCGTCGTGCTCTATCTGCTGTTTTCAGTTGGGGTGGGTGTCTATGCGGCGCGGCGTGTGCACACCTCGCGCGATTTCGTGGTGGCGGGGCGCAACCTGCCGTTGCCCGTGGTCACCGCCACGGTGTTCGCCACCTGGTTCGGCGCGGAGACGGTGCTCGGCATCTCGGCCACCTTCGTGCAGGAAGGACTGGGCGGCGTGGTCGCCGACCCGTTCGGTGCCAGTCTGTGTCTGATCCTCGCCGGGCTGTTCTTTGCGCCGCTGCTGTATCGCATGAATCTGCTGACCATCGGAGACTATTACCGCGCCCGCTACAACCGCACGGTGGAGCTCATCATGTCGATCTGCATCATGCTGTCCTATCTCGGCTGGGTGGCGGCACAGGTGGTGGCGCTGGGGCTGGTGTTCAATGTGGTCAGCAATGGCGTGGTCACGCCGCAGGTCGGCATGGTCATCGGCATCAGTGCGGTGCTGGCCTACACTTTGGTCGGCGGCATGTGGTCGGTGGCGCTGCTTGACTTTGTGCAGATGACCGTCATCATGACCGCGCTGTTGCTGATCGCCGTGCTGATCGGAGGGCAGGCGGGCGGGGCGGGCAACGTGGTGATGCAGGCACAAACCGCGGGCAAACTGCAACTGTTCCCCCGGGGCGGCGGCATGGAAGCATGGATCCCGTTTGTCGGCGCCGCAGTGACCATGATGCTGGGCTCCATCCCGCAACAGGATGTGTTCCAGCGCATCACTTCCGCCAGGAGTGAAAAGATTGCGGTACGCGGCGCGGTTCTGGGCGGCGTGCTGTACTTCGCTTTCGCCTTCATTCCAATGTTCCTGACCTTTGCGGCGACGCTGATTGACCCGCAGTTCTTCGGCGAACTGATCGAACGCGATTCACAGAGGGTTTTGCCGAGTTTGATCCTGAATCACACCCCGCTCATCGTGCAGATATTTTTCTTCGGTGCGCTATTGTCCGCCATCATGAGCACAGCCTCGGCCACCCTGCTCGCGCCGTCTGTGATGTTCACCGAAAATATCCTCAAGCATTTTGCCTTCGGTGACATGAGTGACAAGCAGATGTTGCGCACCATGCGCATCATTCTGTTGACGTTTGGCGTCCTTGTCCTCTGGTTTGCGCTGAACTCGGAATCCAGCATCTTCCATATGGTGGAGAATGCCTACAAGGTGACTCTGGTTGGCGCGTTCGTGCCGCTGGCATTTGGCCTGTATTGGCGGCGCGCCAACAATCAGGGGGCGATACTCTCCATCTTGCTGGGGTTGGGTTCGTGGCTGCTGATGGAACTGCTTACACCGCAGACCTACTGGCCGCCGCAACTGGTTGGGCTATTGATGAGTGTGGCCGGGATGCTGCTTGGATCGTCGCTACCCGAATTCAACAAGTCAGCGCGGCACGCCAACGTCTGAACTGTCACGAAGTTGTCATATTACTTTCATACCATTGCGGAAATTTCGCAACAAAGACGGAGCACAACATGACAACCGCAACCATTCTGCTGGTGGAAGACGAACCGGCGATCCAGGAATTACTGGCATTCAACGTCGAGCAATGCGGCTTCCGCGCGCTCAAGGCGCTGGACGCGGAAGCCGCTCAGTTGCAGATCAAACAGGCGCTGCCCGACCTGATCCTGCTCGACTGGATGCTGCCCGGCAGTTCAGGCATCGAACTGGCGCGCCGCCTGCGCGCCGACGCGCGCACGAAGGATATTCCCATCATCATGCTGACCGCGCGCGGCGACGAGCGCGACAAAATCCTCGGGCTGGAAGCGGGGGCCGATGATTACATCACCAAGCCGTTTTCGCCGCGCGAGCTGATGGCGCGCATCCGCGCCGTACTGCGCCGGCGCGCGCCGCAGATGAGCGAAGAGATTGTCAGCATCGGCGGTATCGAACTGTCGCCCGCCACCCACCGGGTCAGCGCCAACGGTGAAAACATCGAGTTGGGGCCGACCGAATTCCGTCTGCTGCATTTTTTCATGACCCACGTCGAGCGCGTGTATAGCCGGGCGCAACTGCTGGATCAGGTGTGGGGCGACCATGTTTTCGTGGAAGAGCGCACGGTGGACGTGCACATCCGCCGCCTGCGCCAGGTGCTGGAGCTGTCCGGTCTGGAGAGACTGGTGCAGACAGTGCGCGGCAGCGGCTATCGTTTCTCGCTGCAATAGGCGCATTTCGACGGGGCGGTGGGAAGCCTTATAATCCGCCTGTCCATTCATTCAGCGGGATCCGCATCGTGAGCGATTTCTGGCAGCGCGCGTTTTTGTATCCTATTTTCCTGTTGTTGTTTTCCCTGCTGTTGTGGGCGATTGCCGGGCCGTTATCGGCGGCGCTGGCATTTGGCGTTGGTCTGCTGTGGCATCTGGCGACCCATCTGCGCCACCTCGCCGCCCTGCGGCGCTGGCTGGAGGCACCGCAAACGCAGGCCATGCCGGAGGGGGAGGGGCTGTGGGAGGATGCCTTCTCGCGCCTGAATCAGCTGACGCGAGAACAGCACAAGGAGCGGGCCGCGCACATTGCCGCCTTGCAGCAGATGGAACAGGCGACCGCCGCCCTGCCGGAGGGCGTGGTGATACTGGACGAGGCCAATCGCATCGAGTGGAGCAATCCGCTGGCGGAGCGGCATTTCGGCCTCGATAGCGCCTTCGACATCGGCCAGCAGATCACCTATCTGGCGCGCCAGCCCGAGTTTGTACGCTATCTCGCGGGACGCGAGACGACACAGCCACTGATCCTGCGCGGTAACCGCCAGGATGACATGATCCTGTCAATCAAATTGATCGCCTACGGCGAAGGCAAACGTTTGCTCATCAGCCGCGACATCACCCAATTCGAGCGGATTGAGACCATGCGCCGCGATTTTGTCGCCAACGTCTCGCACGAATTGCGCACACCGCTGACCGTGGTCAACGGTTTCGTCGAGACCTTGCAGGACATGCCGACGCGCGACTCCGACATGGCGCAACGCGCCCTGTATTTGATGGGCGAGCAGACCCGGCGCATGACCAGCCTGGTGGACGATCTGCTGACCCTGTCGCGCCTGGAGAATGAACAGTACCCCCTGCATGAAGAAGCAGTGGACATCTGCGGATTACTGGAGGAGGTCGGGCGCGAGAGCAGGTTGTTGAGCAACGGCCGGCACCGGATTGACCTGCACACCGCCTGCGAAAACAAATTGAATGGCAATCGCAACGAATTGCGCAGCGCCTTCTCCAATCTGCTCAGCAATGCCATCCGCTACACGCCGGAGGGCGGCACCATCGATGTGCAATGGTCGTTGCAGGGCGGGCAGCCGGTGTTTTCCGTCAGGGACAGCGGTATTGGTGTCGCGCCGCAACATATCGCGCGTCTGACCGAACGTTTCTACCGGGTGGACCGCAGCCGCTCGCGCGAAACCGGCGGCACCGGACTGGGGCTGGCCATCGTCAAACACATTGCGATGCGCCATCAGGCCAAACTGGAAATCGCCAGCGAAGAGGGACGGGGCAGCATTTTCTCCCTGCGTTTCCCCGCCCAGCGCATCCGGCACTGATCCGCGTCCGGCGCGGATTGACCTTCCCGCCCGAATCGGCGGTAGAATCCAAGTCAAGGACATTCCGTCATCCGGATTCAGACAGGGATTCGTCGTGTCAACTGATCTTTCCCCGGCAGCACAGCGCGAACTTGGTTACAAGGTCAGGTTCCTGCGCCTTGCGTTGTGGCTGGTGGTGCTGTCCGCCGGACTGTTGGGGATTTACCGCCTGGTGGTCACGCCGCTGATGGGGATGGTCAATATGCTGATCGCGGTGAGCAGCCTGTTTTTTCTGTTCCTGCTCAAGCGTCGGCCCGAGCAGATCGAGCGGATTGCCAATATGGCGTTGGGGGCCGTGTTCGTCGGCGCTTCCCTGGTCTATTTGTTCCTGTATGACAATACCATCCGTCTTGGGGTGTTTTTCCCGTTCGTGGCCGGCGCGTTCTATTTGCGGGGCGCGCGGATTGGCTTGCGCTGGTTGCTGGCAACGGTGGCGGTGATTCTGGCGGGCCATCTTCTGCCGTGGTTTCCCGACGCCTATTCGGCCTTTGAGATCGCTGCGGCCTGTCTCTATCTTTCCCTCCTGTTTGCCGTGCTGTACAACTTCGAAAAGGTGCGCAGCGAACATTTTGAGCAGGAGAAACAGTTGGAGAATATCGCCCACTTTGATGGGCTGACCGGTGTGCCCAACCGGATGTTGCTGGCGGACCGCCTGGCCCAGGCGCTGGCCCGCACCAAGCGTGAACAGGGATTGATGGCGGTGTGTTATCTCGATCTGGACGGTTTCAAACCGGTCAACGACAAGTACGGCCACCAGATCGGCGACCAGGTGCTGGTTGAAGTCACCCGGCGGATAAAGGAGACCATCCGCGAAGACGACACGGTCGCCCGCCTCGGCGGCGACGAGTTCGCGCTGCTGCTGGTCGGGCTGCAAGTGCCGGAAGAATGTGTCGGCAGTCTGCAGCGCCTGCTGGAAACCCTCAATCAGCCGATTCTGCTGCCGGGTATCTCGATTCGTATCAGCGCCAGCATCGGGGTCGCCCTGTATCCGCAGGATGAAGAGAATGCGGAGACGCTGCTGCGTCATGCCGATCAGGCCATGTACATTGCCAAACAGGCCGGGCGCAATCGCTACCATTTATTCGATGCGGCACATGACCGGCGCGCCCGCTCGCATCATGACCTGCTGAGGGGAATAAGGCGCGGGCTGGCACGGGGCGAGTTTGAGCTGTATTACCAGCCAAAAGTTGATTTGGCGAAGCGGCGGATGGTCGGCGCGGAGGCGCTGCTGCGCTGGCATCATCCACAGCGCGGCCTGTTGCGACCGGACGAATTTCTGCGCGTGATCGAAAATACCGAACTGGAGATCGAGCTGGGCGACTGGGTCATCGGCAGCGCGTTGGCGCAATTGTGCCGCTGGCGCGCGGAGGGCGAAGAATTCGAAGAGTTCGAAGTCAGCATCAACATCTCCGCCTACCATCTGCGCTCCGCCGATTTCGTGCACAAGATGCAAAGTGCGATGCAGGGTTGCTGCGCGCGTGCGTGCCGGGGATGCCTGCAGATCGAGGTGCTGGAATCAGTCGCCCTGGAGGACATCGCCCATGTGAGCCCGATCATCAACGCCTGCCGCGAATTTGGCGTGGGCTTCGTGCTCGACGATTTCGGTACCGGCTATTCGCCGCTCACCTGTTTGAGCGATCTCGCCGTCGACGGTCTCAAGATCGACCAGTCCTTTGTGCGCGGCATGCTGTACGACCGGGGCGCGCGCGCCATCGTGCAGGGGATCATTGCACTTGCGCAGGCTTTCGAGCGCGGCGTGGTGGCGGAGGGGGCGGAGCAGACAGAGCAACTGCGGGTGCTGCAGGAAATGGGTTGCCCGGTGGTGCAGGGCAACGTTATCGCGCTGCCGATGCCGGCGGCGGAATTGGCGGAATGGTGCCGGCGCGAATGGCCGCCTAAAGCAGACTGAAGCTGACCCGCTCGTAGTCGCTGCCGCTTTCAACGCTAATGCCCAAGGCGATTTTGCGTTTGCTGCGCGCTGGCGTGATGAGTTCCATCACGCGTCCCGGGGCGAACCACCCTCGCGGCAGGACCAGGCTGGCCGGAATGCGCAGGTTTTCCAGCGCGGGCAGGAGCAAGGCGGGAGCGGAGCTGGATTGCCACTGTTCCCCCCCGGTTGCGGCCGCCTGCGCGATCACGGCTTGCGGTTGGCCGGGCAGGTAATGCACAACCAGATACAACAGCCCGCCCTGGGTGACTTCAATTTGCCGCACCATGCCCGCCTTGTAGCCATCACTTTCGGGCGCAAACACGATGACGATCTGCCTCGGGGCAAGCCGTTCATCGGAGGCGTGCAGGCGCAACAATCTGGCCTCGATCAGGCCGTTGCTTTCCACTTGCCATTCTTCCGGCACGAAACCCAGTTCCTGCAATTTGTGTCGCCCAGTCTCGTCCAGCACCCGGCCAAAAGTGGCGATCTGCAGCTGTGCATCACGCACGGCCTTGGTCACGTCCTTCACCGGCTTGAACGGTTTTTGCGCGATCTGGCCATAGCTTTTTTCCAGTCCGGCGCACAGATGCACGGGCTGCGTCGGGCGCGGCACATCGGCCAGGGTATCGGTGCTTGCCTCGCACCAGCAGGCGTGCAGGGTTTCCAGCAGCGCGATGCAGTCTTTGGCCGCCAGCGCATCGCCCAAGTCGAGTTGGCGCGGGGTCTGTCCCTGCTTGAGCAGGATGGCTTTCACCCTGATCTGCTTCGACAGCGGCACCAGCGGCAGAAAACGCAGACTGTCGCTGCGCTGCGCATGGGCCAGACTGCGCAATCCCTGCGCGCCGCGCAGATCAACCGCCAGCGGCGGCGCATCATTCCTGCTTGCGCTGCATTGCGCCACCAGACTCAGAGTTTCCGGCCAGTGCAGCAGCCAGCTTTCGGCGCTTTGCAGTTCGCTGCGGGTTAGGCCGAGTAAGCGCGCCCGGTGCAGCAGCAGGGTCGCCACATACAAGGTTTGGCAGGAAGCCGGGAAAGCGTCGTGAAAATAGGGATCGCGCACGTTTTCCTGGCGTAACGGCGATGATTCGATGGCGGCGTAGAGCGCGTGCAGTTGTTGCCAGCTGCGCGCATCCGGCGCGTAACCGGCGGTACCGAATGCCTCCAGGCGGCAGCGCGCGTAGAACAGGCAACGCTGTTGCAGCAGCGCCTGTTTTTTCGCTATCGAGGCGTCCCCCGCCGCCGCCATCTGCACGCAGCGCAGGTAACCGTGCAGCATGGCTTGCCACAGATTGGCAAGGGCGAACAGCAGGGCAAGTTCTTCGTCGGCCAGCGGCAGCGCTTTGCCCCCCAGTTTTTTGGCGCAGTCATGTTGCACCAGGGCTACGGTTTCGCGCAGGGTTTCGAGGATCTGCAGGCGCACCTTGCCGGACAGGGCGAGGCGGTTCAATTCGCCGATCTGGTTACTCAGGGTGTTTTGCGCCAGATTCAGATTGGTGAGCTGCAACTGTCCCAGCCACTGGCTGCAGGACTCCACATCCCGGAAGGCGGGCCGGGCAAGATCATCAGTGGGTTCCAGAGATAGCATGCAGGTTCTCCTTATAGCAACACGCGTTCGATTCCGCCGTTGTTGGCCTGTGTGATATAGGACTCCAGCCAGGTCGGCCCCAGCAAATGCTTCGCCATTTCGACCACGATGTAGTCGGTGCTGATGTTCGCATCATCCGTGTAGCGCGACAATCCCTGCTGGCAGGCGGGGCAGGAGGTGAGCACCTTGACCTCACCCGCGTAGCCGTCGTTGCGCAAAACCGCCGCCCCCTTGCGCAACTCCTCTTCCTTGCGGAAACGCACCTGGGTGGCGATGTGGGGCAGGGCCACACCGAAGGTGCCGGACTCGCCGCAGCAACGGTCGTTCAGCGGCACCGTGGTGGCCATTAACTCGCTCACCACCTTGAGCGGGGCGTAAGTTTTCATCGGCGAATGACAGGGGGCGTGGTACAGATAACGTACACCCGTCGCCTGTTCCAGCTTGATGCCTTTCTCCAGCAGATATTCGTGGATGTCGAGCAGGCGGCAGCCGGGAAAGATTTTGCCGAATTCGTATTTAAGCAACTGATCCATG
>PCWU01000012.1 GCA_002787455.1 Gallionellaceae bacterium CG11_big_fil_rev_8_21_14_0_20_60_62
TCAGTTCCATCACCTGCTGCCGGAATTCACCGCGCTGGAGAACGTCGCCATGCCTTTGTTGATACGGGGAATGAAACCTGCCGAGGCGCATCCGCAAGCGGCAGCCATGCTGGAACAAGTCGGTCTCGCCCACCGCGTTCGCCATCTGCCGACCGAACTCTCCGGCGGCGAACGCCAGCGCGTGGCGGTGGCGCGCGCGCTGGTCACCCGACCCGCCTGCGTGATGGCCGACGAACCCACCGGCAATCTCGACCGCGGCAGCGCATCCGCCCTGTTCGACCTGATGCAGTCTCTCAACGAGCAACTGCAAACCAGTTTCATCGTGGTCACGCACGACCTCGCCCTAGCCGCCAGAATGCGGCGGCAGATGCGTCTGGTTGACGGGGTATTGCTGGAAGATTGAAGTGAAAAAGGGTGGCACCTAACAGCCTGTCCGACTTGAACGAAATCGGCTGCTAACCGCTCACCCCGGCGGCCTTTAACTGCGCCACCAAATCGGCGTCCAGCGTCTCGATGTGCGGCAGCAGCCAGTCGTTCATCGCGTGCGCCATCACTGTCATGCCGTAACAGCCCGGCTCGTGCAGAAAATCTTCCAGTTGCCGCAGCAAATTGTCATGTTCGTCGCGGTGTTGTGCCTGATCGCGGATCGCGTAGCGCAGGATCAGGTCTTCCTCGGTATGAAAATGCGACTCGGTCAGATGTTGCAAATAGTCGGCGCGCCACTTCATTTCGGCGCGGGTTTCATGGTCGGACAGCGCGGCCAACAGACCGCGCAGGCAGGCGGCGATTTCCTCGTGCTGCTCGTCGATCATCTCAAACCCGAGGCGGATGTTGTTGATCAATGGCTCCAGCGCATGGCGGAACGCGGTTTCCCCGATCTCGCCGGTGCTGACGCAATAGGCATTGCCGCCGGATTTTTTCGCCGCGTACATCGCATAGTCGGCGCGCCCCAGCAATTCCTGGATGGTGCTGCCATCCAGCGGGCAGAAGGCGATGCCGAGGCTGGCATGCAGCGCGACCTGATTGCTGGCCAGTTCGAACGGCACGGCCACATCGCGGATCACCTTGTTAAGCACGATGCCGGCTTCTTTCTCGTTGCCGACCTCGTGCAGAATCAGGGCGAATTCGTCGCCGCCAAGGCGGGCAACCGTATCCACGCCGCGCACGCAAGCGCGCAAACGCCGTGAAACTTCACGCAGGATGGCGTCGCCTGCGGCGTGACCCAATTCGTCGTTGATCGCCTTGAAGCCATCCAGATCAAGCACCACCACGGCAAAACTGCCGCCATTACGCACGGCATGCGACAGCGCCTGATTGATGCGGTCAAACAACAGAATGCGGTTGGGCAGTTCGGTGAGAGAATCATGGAAGGCAAGACGGTCGAGCAGGCGGCGCAGACGTTCTTTTTCGGTCTTTTCGCTGATCACTCCCAGCACGAAGGATTTTTTTTCGATCTGCAAACTGCTCATCGACAGATCGACCGCGCTGACTTTTCCCCCGGTTTGCAGCAATTGCAAAGGCAGGCGAACGACAACGCCCGCCTTGAGCGAGGCCAGCGCTTGCCCGACGGCTTCGCGGTCTTCCTGCCCCAGAAGATGTTCCAGTCCGCAGGTCGCGCAAAAATCATCCTTGCATCCGTGCAAACGAATAAACCTTTCGTTGCCGTAGATGCAATTGCCTTCGCTCATCACGAACATCGGCAAAGGTGCGACATGCATCAGCGCGCGGAAAAAATTTTCCGCGTCGCCGAATGCCGAATGCGTAAATATGCGCTGCACCGCGATCTCCCCGGCCGGTTATGTTCCGGCTCGGCCCGTTTATAGCACTACAGTCTTTTAGCAACAAGGGGAAAACCGTCCCTTGATTGCTCTGCACAGCCGCTGTTACAAACTATGGCAATCAATCGCGGAAGCGTTCGCGGCGCGCACGCCAGCGCCAGATCACCGCAATACGCCAGCCGATACGCACTGCCGCATAACCGACCAGCGCCAGGCCAGCGGCCAGGAGCGGCAAACCGATGAGCAAGGGTTGTCCCAGTGCAAGCAACCAGTTCCCAATCGCCGCAATATCTTCGAGCCGGTTCAATTCCGGAAAGTCGGGCAGAGAGGTTGTAGTCAACGGCGCGCCAATAAGAACCGCGCCGATTTTGTGCGCCAGCAGATACAAAGGGACGATGGTGAACGGATTCGTATACAGCGTGGTAAATGCCGCGACCGGCAAATTGACGCGCAACCAGATGGCCAGCAAGGCGGCGGAGAGCATCTGCAACGGCCCCGGCACCAGTCCGCAAAACAGACCGAGCGCCACCCCGCCCGCCGTCGAACGCCGGTTCAGATGCCACAGATTGGGATGCTGCAGCCAGTGCCGTATCGGCCGCAACCAACGATTGTTCTGGATGCTGTCGCGGCTGGGCAGATGGCGTTGAAGAAGTTTGCGCATGACGGAATTGTAATGGTCGGTTAGGCTGTGCACATGGTTTCCTTTGCCCTCTTTTTTGCGCTCGGTGTGTGGGCGCTGCAACAACAATCCTTCCTGCCCGCGTTGCCATTTTATTGGCCGCTGGCGGCAAGCTGTCTATTTCTGCCACAAGGAGGGCAGCTGGCATGGCGGGTGGTGCGGCGCGCGCTGATCCTGCTGTGCGCCGCTCTGCTGGGCTTTGGCTATGCGGCATGGCTGGCCGAGTCGCGCCTGGCTGATGCCTTGCCGGATGCCTGGCAGGGACGCGACATCACGCTGACCGGGGTGGTGGCCGAGATGCCGCGCGCGCATGAGCGCGGGCAGCGTTTTGTGTTCGATGTCAAAAGCGTGCAAACGGCGAACGCGCAAGTGCCGCGCAAAATTCTGCTTGCCACTTATGACGGGAACAAGGATGAGCCGATCCGTGTGCATGCCGGCGAACGCTGGCGTTTCACGGTACGCCTGAAACAGCCGCACGGCACCAGCAATCCGCATGGTTATGATTTCGAGGCATGGGCATTGGAACGCTCGCTGCGCGCCAGCGGTTATGTGCATCCGAAGGGCGAAAAACAATATCTGGTGTCGGAGGTCAGCGGCTATCTGGTCGAGCGTTTGCGGGAAAACGTGCGCGACCGTTTCCACCGGATATTGGGCGATACACCCTACACCGGCATCCTGGTCGCGCTCGCCGTCGGCGATCAGGCCAGCATCTCGCAAGCGCAATGGCAGTTATTCACGCGCAGCGGCATCAACCACCTGATGAGCATTTCCGGCCTGCACATCACCATGCTTGCCGGGATGTTCTTCGCGCTGACCTACTGGCTGTGGCGGCGCAGCGCGCGCCTGACCCTGCTTTTCCCCGCACGCAAGGCAGCGGCATTGGTAGGCGTGCTCGCCGCCCTGGGTTACAGCCTCATCTCCGGCTTCGAAATTCCGGCGCAGCGCACGCTGTATATGCTCGCAACTTTCGCCGCCATGCTGATGCTGTCGCGCAACATCGCCCCCAGCCAGATGCTGGCGGCAGCACTGACCGTGGTATTGCTGGCCGATCCGTGGGCGGTATTGTCAGCCGGATTCTGGCTTTCCTTCGGTGCGGTCACGCTGATCTTTTACGTGACGGCGAACCGCCTTGGGCAACCGCACTGGCTGAAAACTTACGGCAAAGTGCAGTGGGCGATG
>PCWU01000113.1 GCA_002787455.1 Gallionellaceae bacterium CG11_big_fil_rev_8_21_14_0_20_60_62
TAGCGTTCGACCAGGGTCTTGAGCAGGATTTGTGCGCGTTCGTTTAACATGGCCGGCGGATTCTATCACCAAGCGGCGGCATGGCCGCACCCTCAGACAAGGCGCTCCGGCACGATTGTGATGGTATAAAGGACAATATCCGATGAGCGGTTTAAAAGGAAATTGGCAATGAGAATTATCTATATTTTTGTGCTGTCGCTGCTTTTATTGAGCGCATGCGGAAAGGATGCCCCGCCGCCGCCAACCTCCGCCGTCCGGCCCGCGGCGATCTTTGTCATCGGCGCCACGGATGACGCGCAAAGTCATCTGTACAGCGGCGAGGTTCGCGCGCGCCATGAGACCGTGCTGGGTTTCCGCCTCGGCGGCAAGATGGTGGCGCGCAATGTGGAGGCGGGCGAGCGGGTCCGGCCGGGACAGGTGTTGGCGCGCCTTGATCCGGCCGACAGCCGTTTGCAGGAAAGCGCTGCCGCCGCGCAATACCGTTTGGCCGAAGATGAATTGAAACGCTACCGCGATTTGCGCGCCAGGGGCTTTGTCAGCCAATCCGCGCTGGATGCCAAGGAAACCGCATTCAAGGCCGCCGCCGCGCAGGCGGGGCTGGCCGGCAATCAACTCGCTTATACCGAATTGAAGGCGGACCACGCCGGGGTGATCGCCGCAATTCTGGCCGAGGCGGGGCAAGTGGTCGGCGCGGGACAGCCGGTGTTCCGCCTCGCGCGCGAGGGAGAACGCGAGGTGGCCATCGCCATTCCGGAATCCCGTTTAGCTTCCATCAAAGTGGGGATGCCCGCCGCCATCGAAATCGGCGCGGCTGGAGGCCAAATGCAAACGTTCGCCGGGCGTGTGCGCGAGATCAATCCGGTCGCCGACGCGGCCAGCCGCACTTATGCCGCGCGTGTGGCGTTCAAATCGGCGGATGCTGCGGTGGCATTGGGGATGACGGCGCGGGTGCGCCTCAACGCGGCGGACATGAGCAAAAGGAAAGGCTACCGGGTGCCGCTCACCGCGATTTTCCAGCAAGGCGAGCAGGCGGCACTGTGGGTGGTGGCGGCAGACAACACGATTTCCCTGCGCCGAGTCAACGTCGCGGCGTATCTTGACGAGGGCGCGCTGATCAGCGGCGGCATCGAGGCCGGCGAGCGCATCGTCAGTGCCGGCGTGCACAAGCTGACCGCAGGCGAGCAGATTCGGCCTTTTATCTCCGGGAATGCGCAATGAAGCTGCCCAATCTGTCCGCTTGGGCGCTCGAACACAAGCAGTTCATCGCCTTTCTCATCGTCATGTTGTCGGTGGCGGGCGCTTTGTCCTATTTCAGCCTGGGGCGGGCGGAAGATCCCGGTTTTACCTTCAAGGTCATGGTGGTGCGCACCCTGTGGCCGGGCGCGACGGCACCGGAGGTCGAACGCGAATTGACCGAGCGGATCGAAAAGAAACTGCAGGAGACCCCCTGGGTGGACGTGCTGCGTTCCTCCTCCAAGCCGGGTGAGTCGCTGGTCTTTGTGGTGCTCAAGGACTTCACGCCCAAAAACGAAGTGCCGGAATCCTGGCGCCAGGTGCGCAAGAAACTGGATGACATTCGCCACACCCTGCCGGAGGGCGTGCAGGGGCCGTTTCCGAACGACGAGTTCGGCGATGTGCAGATCAATATTTTCGCCCTGACCGGGGATGGCCACGACCTGGCCGCACTGCGCCGCCACGCCGACCGCATCGCGCTGGAATTGCGCCGTGTCCACGAGGTGAAACGGGTCGAATTGATCGGGGTGCAGGACGAAAAGATCTTCGTCGATGTCGATCCGCAGCGCATGGTGATGCTGGGGATCACCCCGCTGCAAGTGGCGGATGCATTGCAAAAACAGAACGCCGTCAGTCCCGCCGGTTTTATCGAGACCGACAGCGACCGTATCCGGCTGCGCGTGAGCGGCGGTTTCGACAGTGTGCAACGGGTGCGCAACACCGACCTGCTGGCGAACGGCAAACACTTCCGTCTGGGCGATATCGCGCGGGTGAGCCGGGGGCTGGCCGATCCGCCCGGCCCGCAGATGCGCCTGGGCGGGCAGCCCGCGATCGGCGTGGGGGTGGTGATGGACAAGGGCGGCGACGTGATCGCGCTGGGCGAGCATCTCAAACGGGAGGTGCAACGCCTCGGCGCGGAACTGCCCGCCGGCATGGAAGTGCATGTGGTGGCGGACCAGCCCGAGGTGGTGCGAGGCTCGATTCATCTGTTCCAAAGCTCGCTGGCCGAGGCCGTGCTGATCGTGCTGGCGGTGTCGTTTTTAAGTTTGGGCTGGCGCACCGGCACGGTCGTGGCGCTGTCGATCCCGCTGGTGCTGGCGATCACTTTTTTTGCCATGAAACTATTCGGCATCGACTTGCAGCGCATCTCGCTGGGCGCGCTGGTGATCGCTTTGGGATTGCTGGTGGACGATGCCATCATCGCGGTGGAGATGATGGTGGTAAAGATGGAGCAGGGCTGGGACAAATTCAAAGCCGCGACTTTTGCCTACACCTCGACCGCCTTTCCCATGCTGACCGGCACCCTGATCACCGCCGCCGCGTTCACCCCGGTGGGATTTTCCAAATCCGCCGCCAGCGAATACACCGTCTCGATCTTTCAGGTGGTGGCGATCGCGCTGCTGACCTCGTGGGTGGTGGCGGTGGTGTTCACGCCCTACATCGGCTACAAATTGCTCGACCCGGAAAAACTTGCCGGGAAAGCGCAAAAGCACGGCGCGGATATCTATGACACGCCTTTCTACCGGCGCTTCCGCGCCCTGGTCACCGGGTGCCTGCGCCATCGCTGGAAAGTGATCTTCGCCACCGCGCTTATCTTCCTGCTATCCATATGGGCATTCGGCAAATTTGTGCAGCAGCAATTCTTTCCCTCGGCGAGCCGGCTGGAGCTGATGGTGGACGTATTGCTGCCGCAAGGCGCGTCGATCAGGGCGACCACCCGCGAAGTGCAGCGCATCGAAAAATTGCTCGGGGATGATCCGGCGGTGGCGTATTCCTCGTCTTACATCGGCAACGGCGCGCCGCGTTATTTCCTCTCGCTGGACCAGCAGTTGTTTGCCGACAATTTCGGCCAGTTCGTCATCGTCACCAGGGACATGGCGGCGCGCGAGGATCTTAAATCCCGTCTGGAGCAGCGTTTTGCCGCGCCGGATTTTGCCGCGATCCGCGTGCGGGTGGTGCGTTTGGAAAACGGCCCGCCGATCGGTTATCCGGTGCAATTCCGCGTGATGGGCGACGATCTGGCGCAACTGCGCGAGCAGGCCGCCGCGGTGGCGGCGCTGATGCGCGCCAACCCGCACCTGCAAAACATCAATCTGGATTGGAACGAGAAAGTGAAGAGCGTGCGCGCCGAAGTGGACCAGGATCGCGCGCGCCAGCTGGGCACCTCCACCCGGGAGATCGCGCAAATTCTGCAAGCCTGGCTGAACGGCATCGCGCTCACCCAATACCGCGAAGGCGACCAGTTGATCGATGTGGTGTGGCGCGGCGGGCAAGCGGCGGAAGCGCAATCATTGAATGCCCTGCCCGATCTGGAAGTGCCGCTGGCCGGCGGCGGCCATGTGCCGCTGGCGCAAGTCGCCAGGCTGGTGCCGGTGCTGGAAGAGGGGGTCATCTGGCGGCGCAACCGCGTGCCCACCATGACCGTGCGCGCCGATATGGCGGACAGCACGCAACCCGCCACGGTATCCGCCGCGTTGAACGCGCAACTGGACACGTTGCGCGCCGGATTGCCGGCCGGCTTCCGCATCGAAATGGGCGGCAGCATCGAAGAGTCGGATAAGAACGGCACGGCGATTGCGGCGGTGATGCCGTTGATGCTGGTCGGTGTCGTCACCCTGCTGATGATCCAGCTGCAAAATATCAGCCGCACCGTAATCGTGCTGCTCACCGCGCCGCTCGGTTTAATCGGCGTGGTGCTGGCGTTGCTGGTGTTTCAGGTACCGTTCGGCTTTGTGGCCAATCTTGGCTTCATCGCCCTGGCCGGCATGATCATGCGCAACGCGGTGATTCTGGTGGATCAGATACGGCAGGATGAAGAAGCCGGGAAATCGCAATGGGAAGCGATTGTCGGCTCGACCGTGCGCCGTTTCCGCCCCATCGTGCTGACCGCTTCGGCCGCGATACTGGCGATGATCCCGCTCACCCGCCAAGTGTTCTGGGGGCCGATGGCGGTCTCCATCATGGGCGGTCTGATCGTGGCAACCTTGCTGACCTGTTTGTTTCTGCCGGCGCTGTACGCGGCGTGGTACCGGGTGCGGGAAGAATCCGCTGCCTGACATGGCGGCTATGCGCCCGATATGGTTTAATCCCGCACCATGAAATTCCCCTTCCAGACCGTCGCCATCATCGGCAAGCAGAAATCGCCAGAAGTGGCGGAGCCGATGCTGCGCGTCGGCGATTTTCTCTCCGCGCGCGGCTTGCGCGTGGTGGTGGACGGGCTGGCGGCGGAACATCTGCAGGACCATTCGTTCACCGCGTTATCGCTCGACGAGATCGCGCGCACGGTCGATCTGGCAATTGTCATCGGCGGCGACGGCACCATGCTCAACATCGCGCGCACCCTGGCGCCGCACGGCGTGCCGCTGGTCGGCGTCAATCAGGGGCGGCTGGGCTTTCTCACCGACCTCACTGCGGAAAACATGGAGACCGAAATCGGCGCCATGCTGGAAGGCAAATTCATCACCGAGGAGCGCCTGCTGCTGCGGGCAGCCGTGTTGCGCGAAGGCAATGAAATCTTCAGCGGGCTGGCGTTCAACGAGGTGGTGGTGCACCGCAGCAACATCAGCAGCATGGTGGAGTTCGAGGTGCGCATCGACGGCGAATATCTCTACAACCAGCGCGCCGACGGCCTCATCATCTCCACCCCCACCGGCTCCACCGCCTATGCCATGTCGGCGGGCGGGCCGATCCTGCATCCCGGTCTGGATGTTCTGCAACTGGTGCCGGTGTGCCCGCATTCGCTCAGCAATCGTCCCATCGTGGTCAGAGCCGGTTCAGAGATCGAGCTGCTGATGCACCGCACCGGCGACATCTGTGTGCGCTACGACAGCCACACCAACATCGACCTGCAATTGCACGACAAAATTATCGTCACCCGCTTCGGCAAGCCGGTATTCTTGCTCCACCCGCTGGGGCACAGCTATTACCACACGCTGCGCGAAAAGCTGCTGTGGAACCAGACGCTTTAATTCGCGCCTCAAAAATTCAGCCACGGATGAACACAGATGAACAAGGATATACGATCGACTCTTATACCGGGCTTGGCTGCCGCAGAGGCAGGGCCGGGTGTAGCTTTTATCCGTGTCTATTCATGTTCATCCCCGGCCCAATAAATAGTTTCCTATGCTGAAGTTTCTTTCCATCCGCAACTTCGTCATCGTTGAAGCCCTGGAACTTGAATTCTCCAGCGGTTTTACCGCGCTCACCGGCGAAACCGGCGCGGGGAAATCCATTCTGATCGATGCCTTGTCGCTGGCATTGGGCGAGCGCGGTGATGGCGGCATGGTGCGCAGCGGCTGCGAGCGTGCCGAGATTTCCGCCGAATTCGACATCAGCGCTTTGCCTGCCGTGCAGGACTGGCTGCGCGAGCAGGCGCTGGCGGGCGACGAGGGTATCTGCCTGCTGCGCCGCATGCTGGATGCAGGCGGCCGCTCGCGCGGTTTCATCAACGGCAGCAGCGCGACCCTGCAACAGATGCGTGCAGCGGGCGAACTCCTGCTCGACATCCACGGCCAGCACGCGCACCAATCTTTGCTGCGCCAGGAAGCGCAGCGCGAATTGCTCGACGGCCATGCCGGACTGGGGCAGGACAGCGCGCGGGTGGCGGAGCTTTACCTGGCCTGGCAGGCGCTGCAACGGCGCCGCGTGCAACGGGAGCAGAACGCGGAAGCGGTGGCGGCCGAGCGCGAACTCTTGCGTTTTCAGCGCGGCGAGCTGGAGGCGCTGAATTTTGCGGCGGATGAATGGGAGGCTTTGCAAGCCGAGCATGGGCGCTTGTCGCACGCGGCCGTGCTGCTGGAAACCGCCCAGTTCGGGGTGGAAGTGTTGAGCGAGGCCGACACGGCCTGTCTGGCGCAACTGAACGCGCTGTTGGCACGGGTGCGCGCCGGGCTGGAATTCGACGGCGGTCTGCAGGAGTCGCTGGTGCTGCTGGAGAGTGCGCAGAATGAATTACAGGAAGCGGTGTATGCCCTGCGCCATTATCAGGACAAGCTGGATGCCGATCCCCAACGGATGCGCCAGATGGAGCGGCGCATCGCCGATGTGATGGAGGCGGCACGCAAATACCGGGTCAAGCCGGAACAATTGCCGCCGGTGCAGTCTGCCATCGTCGCCCGGCTGGACGAGTTGGGTGACGATGCCGACCCGGCGGCCTTGGCCGCGCAGGAAGCGGCGGCGCAGGCCGCTTATCTCAAGGCGGCGAAGAAATTGAGCACGGCGCGGGCCAAAGCGGCGGCCAGTCTTTCCGCCGAGATCACCGCCGCGATGCAGACGCTGGCGATGGAAGGCGGTCAATTTTCCGTTGCCCTGTTGGCGCTGGCCGAGGGCGGAGCGCAGGGGCTGGAGGCGATTGAGTTGCAGGTTGCCGCCAACCCCGGTTCGCCACTGCGCAGTCTGGCCAAGGTCGCCTCCGGTGGCGAATTGTCGCGCATCAGTTTGGCGATTCAGGTGGCGGCCAGCCATGCCGCCGCCGTGCCGACCCTGATTTTCGACGAGGTGGACAGCGGTATCGGCGGGCGCGTGGCGGAGATAGTGGGGCGTCTGTTGCGCCAGCTCGGCACCCGCCACCAGGTGTTATGCGTCACCCATCTGCCGCAGGTCGCGGCGCAAGCCGACCAGCAATGGCAAGTGAGCAAGGCGGTGGAGCAGGGCGTGACGCTGAGCCGCATTCAAGTGCTCAAGGGCGGGCAGCGGGTGGAAGAGATCGCGCGCATGCTGGGCGGGGAGAAGATCACCTCCACCACGCGCCAGCATGCGGCGGAGTTATTGGCGGGCGCGGCTTGAGGTATGATGCCGCCTGTTTTGTGAAAGCTCCCTATCCCATGCGTATTGCCATTCTTCTCTTCTCCGTGCTGCTCGCCGCGTGCAGCGATCCGGGCCGCTATCTGCCCACCTTCACCCCGCACAAGATCGACATTCGCCAGGGCAACCTGGTGACGCAGGAAATGCGCGCAAAGATCAAACTCGGGATGAACGAGGGACAAGTGAAGGCCGCGCTGGGCGCGCCGCTGCTGAACGATATTTATCATCCCAACCGATGGGATTATCTCTACCGTCTCGAACAGGCCGGGGAGGTGTCCGCACAACAGCGACTTACCCTGTATTTCGAGAACGGCAGGCTGGCGCGCATCGACGATGCGACGCCCCTGCAGGCCGCGCGCGCCGGGAATGGCGCGGATGCGCCGGCAGCCGCTGCGGCGGCGGCTCCGGCGGTTGCCGAGGCGCCAAGTGCCGGCGTGCCGGCGCAGGCATTTCCGCCGCCGGTGCCGCTCGCGCCGGTCGCCCTTGTGCTACCGGCTGAGATGGACACGGCGCAACCCGACCCGGCGGCGGAAGTGCGGCAGAGCATGCTCGATTGGGCGGCTGCCTGGTCGGAGCGCGATCTGGAGGTGTACCTTGCCAGTTACGCGCCGACCTATGCCGCGCCGGGTTTGAGCCGCAAGCAATGGGAACAACAGCGCCGCCAGCGCATTCGCAAACCGCGCTCGATTGCGGTTGAATTAAGCGACATCACGATTGAATTGCAGGGTAAAGACCGGGCCAGCGCCGCGTTCCGGCAGGATTACCGGTCGGATGTTTACCGCGATCAAAGCCGGAAATTATTGCGCCTGCAAAAGATCAACAACGTGTGGCTGATCGTCGGCGAACAGTCGGTCGAATAAGGAAAATCACAGATGGCTAAAATTAAAATCGTGGTCGCCGGGTGCGGTGGAAGAATGGGCAAGACCCTGCTTGAATGCGTGGCGAAGGCGGACGATCTGGTGCTGCACGGTGCGCTCGAGCACGGCGGCAGCGCGCTGCTCGGCAACGTCGCGGCGGAAGGGGTGAAAATCGCCGCCGATATCGATGCGGCGCTGCAAGGCGCAGACGTGCTGATCGACTTCACCCGTCCCGAAGGCACGCTGCAACACTTGGAGATTTGCCGCAAACTCAAGGTCAACATGGTGATCGGCACCACCGGCCTGAACGCGCAGCAAAAAGCGCAACTGGGCGCGGCGGCGCAGGACATCGGCATCGTGTTCGCGCCCAACATGAGTGTCGGCGTGAATCTCGTCTTCAAGCTGCTGGAGACCGCTTCGCGCGTGCTGAGCGAAGGCTACGATATCGAGATCATCGAAGCGCACCACCGCCACAAGGTGGATGCGCCGTCCGGCACCGCACTGGGCATGGGCGAAGTGGTGGCGCGCACGCTGGGACGCGACCTGTCCAAAGTGGCGGTGTATGGCCGCGAAGGCGTGACCGGAGAACGCGCTCCGTCCACGATAGGATTTGCCACCGTGCGCGGCGGCGACATCGTCGGCGACCACACGGTCTTGTTCGCGGGCACCGGCGAGCGCATCGAGATCACCCACAAAGCCGCCAGCCGCGCCACCTTCGCCCTCGGGGCATTGCGCGCGGCGCGCTTTCTTGCCGGCCATCCGGCGGGCCTTTACGATATGCAGGATGTGCTGGGTCTGAAGTAGCCGGTCAGCGTGCCCCTGCGGAAACTCGCGCGGCGTTGGGGGTGTTTCCCCGGTGTGTGAAAGCCCGGCTTGGTTAGACATTCCCCCGCGCAGCCATTAGACTTGCCGCCTTTTCGCACAGGCCAGCCTCATGTCCGACGCCATTGATTCAATCCCGAACGAAACCGCCGCCGTGCCGCGCGACAAGATCGCACGCGAAGTGGCGCGCCGCCGCACCTTCGGCATCATTTCCCACCCCGACGCGGGCAAGACCACGCTGACCGAAAAACTGCTGTTGTTCTCCGGCGCGATCCAGCTCGCGGGGGCGGTGAAGGCTCGCAAGAGCGGGCGCCATGCGACTTCCGACTTCCTTGACATCGAAAAGCAGCGCGGCATTTCGGTCGCCAGCTCGGTGATGCAGTTCGACTACCGCGACCACGTGGTGAACCTGCTCGACACGCCCGGCCACCAGGATTTCTCCGAAGACACCTACCGTGTGCTCACCGCCGTGGATTCGGCGCTGATGGTGATCGACGCGGCCAAGGGCGTTGAAGCGCAGACCATCAAGCTGCTCGACGTGTGCCGTATGCGCGACACGCCCATCATCACCTTCATGAACAAGATGGACCGCGAGGTGCGCGATCCGCTGGAACTGCTGGACGAGGTGGAATCGGTGCTGCAGATCCAGTGCGCGCCGGTGACCTGGCCGCTGGGCATGGGCAAGACCTTCCGTGGCGTGTACCACCTGCTGCGCGACGAGATATTGCTGTTCACGCCGGGCGAGGAACGCGCCGACGGCGAAGTGGAAGTCATCAAGGGGATCGGTAATCCCGCATTGGCCGAGCGCTTTCCGCTGGAGATCGAGCAGCTCAAGATGGAAGTGGAATTGGTGCATGGTGCTTCGCACCCCTTCGATTTACAGCGTTTCCTCGACGGCAAACAGACGCCGGTGTTCTTCGGCTCCGCCATCAACAACTTCGGCGTGCGTGAAATTCTGGATGCCTTGCTGGATTGGGCACCCGCGCCGATCGCGCGCGATGCCGGCGGGCGCAGCGTGAATCCGGCCGAGCAAGCATTCTCCGGTTTCGTGTTCAAGATCCAGGCCAATATGGACGCCAACCACCGCGACCGCATCGCTTTCCTGCGCGTGTGTTCGGGCCATTTCGAGCGCGGCATGAAGATCAAACACCTGCGCATCAACCGCGAAATTCGCGTGTCCAATGTGGTGACCTTCATGGCCTCGTCACGCGAGCAGGTGGAAGAGGCGTACGCCGGCGATATCATCGGTCTGCCCAACCACGGCAACATGCAGATCGGCGACAGTTTCTCCGAAGGCGAACCGTTGCAGTACACCGGCATCCCGTATTTCGCGCCGGATTTTTTCCGCTCGGTGCGCATCCGCAATCCGATCAAAGTGAAGCAGTTGCACAAGGGTTTGCAGCAATTGGGCGAAGAGGGGGCGGTGCAGGTGTTCAAGCCGGTGGATGGCGGAGATCTGATTCTGGGCGCGGTCGGCATGTTGCAGTTCGACGTGGTGGCCAGCCGTTTGCAGGGCGAATACGGCGTCGATGCGATGTTCGAGAGCGCCAGCGTGAGCACCGCGCGCTGGGTGACCTGCGACGATGCCAAAGTGTTCGCCGATTTCCAGAAAGCGTTGTCGCACAATCTGGCTGTGGACGCGGCGGGCAACCTGGCTTACCTCGCGCCGAACAACGTCAACCTACGCCTGACGCAGGAACGCTGGCCCAAGGTGGTGTTCCACAACACGCGTGAGCACGCAGTAAAACTCTGATGCTCTACATCGCGCACAACATCATCATCGAAGATCGCGAGATCGAACTGACTGCGGTGCGCGCGCAGGGCGCGGGCGGACAGAACGTGAACAAGGTGTCGAGCGCGGTGCATCTGCGTTTCGACATCGGCGCGTCATCGCTTCCGCCGGAGATAAAGGAGCGGTTGCTTCAGCTCAACGACCAGCGCATCAGCAAGGACGGTGTGGTCATCATCAAGGCGCAGGAATACCGCAACCAGGAACAGAACCGCAACGAGGCGCTGCGCCGTTTGAAGGCATTGTTATTGCTGGTGGCAGTGAAACCGAAGCCGCGCGTGGCGACGCGACCGACGCGCTCGGCACAGAAGAAGCGGGTGGAAGGCAAGGTGCTGCGCGGCAAAGTGAAGGCGTTGCGCGGGAAAGTGACCGACTGATTCAGTCGGCGAACTCGAATTCGACACGCAACAAGTGGTGGTCGGAGGCGGGCGTCGGGATGACGGCATGATCCACGCGGCGCAGTTGCCTGTTGTAAAACACGTGGTCGAGCACGTAGGGCATGCGTCGCCAAGTGATCTCTTTGCTCTGTGCCGTGGCAAAACCCGCCGCCGCAAATTGTGCCACCAGCGTTTCATAACCGCTGACATTGAAGTCGCCTCCAAGCAGTGTCGGCAGGGACGATTCTTGCAATTGCTGCAGAACGATCTCCCGCTGTTGCGGGTGCTCTGAGCTGGAAGACTTCAGCATAAAAAAAGCCAGCAAGTGGGTGTTGAACAACTGCACCGTGTGCCCGCCGAGGGTGGTCTTGGCGCGGATCATCAGGCGGTCGGTCGGCGTTTTGGTTTCCCCGTTGAAGTTGAATTCGAGCGGGGGAGAAGGCAGAGCAAGGTGGCTCGTGTCAAACAGCGGGGTGCGCGAGAAGATCGCCAGGCCGATGCCGAACGGCAATTCGCGCGGATCGGATTTGGGGTAGGAAAAATAGCTGTCGTAGTCCGGCAGGGCGGCTTTGAGGCGGGTGTAATTCGGCGGCGGTTCGATCTGCACCCCGTTCGGCTCGGCATGTTCCACTTCCTGTAACAGGATGATGTCCGCATCCATGCGCTTGATCTCGGCGATCGTCTGTTCCAGGTCAATGGGGGCAAGGTCTGGATAGGCTTCATCCCAGACCTGGCCGAACTGCATGTTGAACTGAAGCACTTTAAAACTGGACATGATGACGTGTGGTTGCGCCTTTGATTTTTTCCGAACTGTATAGAAAGCGGCTGACGGAATCAAGCAGGCCCGTTTTCGCCATGCAGGTATCGGTTGCGCAGCGGCGGCACAAAGCGCTCGATCGCGGAGCGCAACATGGTGCGCGGCATCTCGCGCTGGTGTGTCTGCAGGAACGATTCGAGCGCGGCAAGGTCGCGTTTGCCGACTTCGCGCAACATCCAGCCGGTTGCCTTGTGCATCAAATCCTGTTTGTCTTGCAGTAGCATCCGCGCCAGACGCAGCGTGTCGGCGCAATCGTGGCGGCGGATGAAGTGATGGGTGGCGACGATGGCGATGCGGCGTTCCCACAGCAGCGGTGAGCACGCCAGCGTGTGCAGGATTTTGCGCGGCCGTTGCGCCAGATGACATCCCACGATGTGCGGCGCGGAAATATCCACCAGATCCCAGTTGTTGACGCGATCGGTGCGGCGCAGATAGAGATCGAACGCGGCCTGCTGTCCGGCCTCGTTTGCTGCCGGATAAAACTGCAGCAGCAGCAGCAAGGCGAACAGCCGCTCCTCATGGTATTCCGATTCGAGCAGTGTCTCGATGGTCGCCAGATCGGCGCCGCGATGCTGCTTCGCCAGCGCGCGCAATGCCGGCACCCTGATGCCGAGGAACACGTCGCCCTCGCCATATTGCCCTGGCCCGGTCTTGAAAAAACGCTGCAGGACAGCTGCGGTGGCAGGCGAGGCAAGGGCGAGCAACTGCGCGCGCAGGGTGGCGAGCTGCGCCATGGATTAGCGGCGTCCGCCCAACAGCGAACCCAGCACCCCGCGCACGAGGCGACGTCCCAGTTCGGAGCCGATGGTGCGGGCCACGCTCTTGACCAGCGCTTCGCCCGTGCTCTGGCGGCGCGAGTTGCCGCCACCCATCAGCCCGTCCAACAGTCCGCCACCGCCGCTTTGTTGCGCGGACGCCATTGCAGCCGCTTCGGCCTGTTTCGCTTCCGCGCGGCCCTTGAGCATCTCGTAAGCGGATTCGCGGTCCACCGTCTTTTCATAATGTCCGGCAACGAGCGAATTGGCGATGATTTGCTGCCGTTCGGTTGCGGTGAGCGGGCCGATCTGCGCGCGCGGCGGCACGATGAATGCGCGCTCGACGACAGCGGGACGCCCTTTTTCATCGAGCAGCGAGATCAGTGCCTCGCCCACGCCGAGCTCGGTAATGGCGGCTTCCTCGTCCAGCGCCGCATTGTCGCGCATGGTCTCGGCGGCGGCGCGCACCGCTTTCTGGTCGCGTACCGAGAAGGCGCGCAAGGCATGCTGGATGCGGTTGCCGAGCTGGCCGAGAATCTTGTCCGGCACGTCTGCCGGGTTCTGTGTGACGAAATACACGCCGACGCCTTTGGAGCGGATCAGGCGCACCACCTGTTCCACCTTGTCCAGCAACGCGGTCGGCGCATCGTTGAACAGCAGATGCGCCTCGTCGAAGAAGAACACCAGCTTGGGTTTTTCCAGATCGCCCGCTTCCGGCAAATTTTCATACAGCTCGGACAGCAGCCACAGCAGCAGGGTCGAATACACCTTGGGCGATTGCATCAGTTGGTCGGCGGCGAGGATATTGATGATGCCCGCACCTTGCTCGGTCTGCATCAGGTCGGCGATGTCCAGCATCGGTTCGCCGAATAATTCAGCGCCGCCTTCGTGGTCCAGTTGCAGCAAGCCGCGCTGGATGGCGCCGATGCTGGCGGTCGAGACATTGCCGTATTCGGTGGTGTAGGACTTCGCGTTTTCGCCGACATGCTGCACCATGGCGCGCAGATCCTTGAAGTCGAGCAACAGCATGCCGTTGTCGTCGGCGATCTTGAACACCAGGGTCAGCACGCCCTGCTGCGTGTCGTTCAGGTTCAGCATGCGCCCCAGCAGCAGCGGCCCCATGTCGGACACCGTGGCGCGCACCGGATGGCCCTGTTTGCCTGCCACATCCCAGAAGGTCACCGGGTAGGCGCGATGCGCGAAATCATCCAGATGCAACAGTTCGACCCGCGCTTGCACTTTTGCGTTGCCGCCACCGGCTTTGGCCACGCCGGACAGGTCGCCCTTGATGTCGGTCAGGAACACCGGCACGCCGATGCGGGAGAACGATTCCGCCAGTGATTGCAGGGTTACTGTTTTGCCGGTGCCGGTCGCGCCCGTGATAAGGCCGTGGCGGTTGGCCATCTGCGGCAGCAGGACGAGTTGGAGTTGGTCGTTTTGGGCAATCAGTAGCGGTGCGGTCATGCGGTTCTCCGTATTTTTAGAACTTATTCTAAAGTTTTATCCAAGGTTGCCGATAACCAGTGCATGGATGGCGTTTATTGTATCCATTGCAGCCAAAAGAGGAGGCTCGTCATGTCAACAACCCCGGTCAATTCAGGCAATAACTATGTTTCGCCAGTGCAACCGCAGCCGCAACAGTATGCGGAGCGCGTGGCCGAACGCGAGAACGAAAAAAACAGCGAGGAAGCTCGACGTGCGGCGGCAGTCGCTGAGGCTTCCAAGCCGACGGTGAACAGTCAGGGGCAAACAGTGGGCCGTGTCATCAACACGCAAGCCTGAACACGAAGCCGCGTTCAGGCGACGCCGGCCTGTTCCGCCTGCACATCGGCGAAGTAGCTGGAGCGCACCATCGGGCCGCAGGCGGCATGCGAGAACCCCATTTCTTTTGCGGCCTCCTCGAATATCCTGAATGTTTCCGGCGGTACATAACGCAATACCGGCAGATGCCCGTCTGACGGTTGCAGATATTGCCCCAGCGTCAGCATCTCCACCTCGTGCGCGCGCAGGTCGCGCATCACTTGCAGCACTTCCTCGTCGGTCTCGCCCAAGCCCAGCATCAGGCCGGATTTGGTCATCACCTGCGGGAAACGAGCCTTGAATTCCTTGAGCAACTTGAGCGAATGCGCGTAATCCGCGCCGGGACGCGCCAGCGGATACAAGCGCGGCACGGTCTCCAGATTGTGGTTCAGCACATCCGGCAGATCGCCCGCCATCGCCTCCAGCGCGATCTCCAGGCGGCCGCGGAAATCCGGTACCAGGGTTTCCAGTTT
>PCWU01000020.1:0-1364 GCA_002787455.1 Gallionellaceae bacterium CG11_big_fil_rev_8_21_14_0_20_60_62
TGCGGCACCAGCATGTCGTCCACACAGATCGAAATCCCGGCACGGGTCGCGTAGGCAAAACCGGTGTACATCAACTGGTCGGCCATGATCACCGTGTCGCGCAGCCCGCACAGGCGGAAACTGGCATTGATCAGGCGCGAGATCTCTTTCTTCTTCAGCGCCTTGTTGACAAAGCTGAACGGCAGGTTGGGCGGCAGCAATTCGGACAGAATGGCGCGCCCGACGGTCGTTTCGTAGCGGGTGAATTTGTTTTCTTTTTCACCCGCCTCGTTGCTGATCACCTCCTTGATGCGGACCACGACCTTGGCTTGCAGGTCGGCATGGCCGGAGCGGTAGGCCCGCAACACTTCGGACACGTCGGCGAGGATTGCACCTTCGCCCAATGCGCCGATCTTCTCGCGGGTCATGTAGTAAAGCCCCAGTACGATATCCTGCGACGGCACGATGATCGGCTCGCCGTTGGCGGGCGACAGCACATTGTTGGAGGCCAGCATCAGGGTGCGCGCCTCCATCTGCGCTTCCAGCGACAGCGGCACGTGGACGGCCATCTGGTCACCGTCGAAGTCGGCGTTGAATGCCGAGCACACCAGCGGATGCAACTGAATCGCCTTGCCCTCAATCAGCAGCGGCTCAAACGCCTGAATACCCAAACGGTGCAAGGTTGGCGCTCGGTTCAACATCACCGGATGTTCGCGGATGACCTCCTCCAGGATGTCCCACACGATCGGCTCTTCCGCCTCGACCATGCGCTTGCCGGCCTTGATGGTGGTCGCCAGGCCCATCTTTTCCAGACGCTCGAAGATGAACGGCTTGAACAGCTCCAGCGCCATCTTCTTGGGCAGACCGCATTGATGCAATTTCAGTTGCGGGCCTACCACGATCACGGAACGGCCGGAATAGTCCACGCGCTTGCCCAGCAGGTTCTGGCGGAAACGACCGCCCTTGCCCTTGATCATGTCGGCCAGCGATTTCAGCGGACGCTTGTTGGCGCCGGTCATCGCCTTGCCGCGGCGGCCGTTGTCCAGCAGTGAATCGACCGACTCCTGCAACATGCGCTTTTCGTTGCGCACGATGATGTCCGGCGCCTTCAATTCCAGCAAACGGCGCAGACGGTTGTTGCGGTTGATCACGCGGCGGTACAGATCGTTCAGGTCGGAGGTGGCGAAACGGCCGCCGTCCAGCGGCACCAGCGGGCGCAGTTCCGGCGGCAGCACCGGGAGCACTTCCAGCACCATCCATTCCGGCTTGATCCCGGACTGCATGAACGCTTCCAGCACCTTCAGGCGCTTGGCGTATTTCTTGATCTTGGTCTCGGATCCGGTCGCTTCCAGATCGACGCGAATCTTCTCGACTTCGGCCGGCAC
>PCWU01000020.1:1373-3518 GCA_002787455.1 Gallionellaceae bacterium CG11_big_fil_rev_8_21_14_0_20_60_62
TTCCGACAGCAACTGGCCGCGGTTGAGCGGGGTCATGCCGGGCTCGGTCACCACGTAGGCTTCAAAATACAGCACGCGCTCGATATCGCGCAGCGTCATGTCCAGCACCATGCCCAGACGCGACGGCAGCGATTTCAAGAACCAGATATGCGCGACCGGGGAAGCCAGTTCGATGTGGCCCATACGCTCGCGGCGCACCTTGGACAGCGTGACTTCGACGCCGCATTTTTCGCAGATCACGCCACGGTGCTTGAGACGCTTGTACTTGCCGCACAGACATTCGTAGTCCTTGACCGGACCGAAAATCTTGGCGCAGAACAGGCCATCACGCTCCGGCTTGAAGGTGCGGTAGTTGATCGTTTCCGGCTTTTTCACTTCGCCGTAAGACCAGGAGCGAATCTTCTCGGGAGAAGCCAGACCGATCTTGATCGCGTCGAACTCTTCCTTTTGGGTGACTTGCTTGAACAGATCCAATATTGATTTCATGTGGTAGCTCCTTGTTTGCTATACGCGGCAGTCTTAGTGACGCTCCAGATCAATGTCGATCGCGAGCGAGCGAATTTCCTTGGTCAGCACGTTGAACGACTCCGGCATCCCGGCATCGATCTTGTGATCGCCCTTGACGATGTTTTCATAGACCTTGGTGCGCCCATTCACGTCATCGGACTTGACCGTCAGCATTTCCTGCAGGATGTAGGCCGCGCCGTAGGCTTCCAGCGCCCACACTTCCATCTCGCCGAAACGCTGGCCGCCGAACTGCGCCTTGCCGCCCAGCGGTTGCTGGGTGACCAGACTGTACGGACCGGTGGAACGCGCGTGCATCTTGTCGTCCACCAGGTGGTGCAGCTTCAGCACGTGCATATAACCCACCGTGGTCTTGCGATCAAACGCCTCTCCCGTGCGCCCGTCGTACAACTGGATTTGCCCGGAAACCGGCAGATCGGCCAGCGCCAACAGTTCCTTGATCTCTTCTTCGGTGGCACCGTCGAACACCGGGGTGGCGAACGGCACACCCGCGCGCAGATTGCCGCACATCTCGACCACTTCCTCGTCGCTGAACGCGGCGATTTCTTCCGCCTGCTCGCCCGAGTAAATCTTGCCGAGGAATTTGCGCAGATCGGCAACCTTGGCCTCTACCGCCAGCATGTCGGCGATCTTCTTGCCGAGACCCTTGGCCGCCCAACCCAGATGAACTTCCAGCACCTGGCCGATGTTCATCCGCGACGGCACGCCGAGCGGGTTGAGCACGATATCGACCGGCGTTCCGTCGGCCATGTGCGGCATGTCTTCCACCGGCACAATGCGCGAGACCACACCCTTGTTGCCGTGGCGGCCGGCCATCTTGTCGCCGGGCTGCAGGCGGCGCTTCACCGCCACATACACCTTGACCATCTTTTGCACGCCGGCTTGCAACTCGTCGCCCTGGGTCAGCTTCTTCTTCTTCAGCTCGAACGCCGCGTCGAATTCGACCCGCTTCTGCGCCAGCGCTTCCTTGATCTGCTCCATTTGCACGGCAACCGCGTCATCCGCCACGCGAATGTCGAACCACTGGTGATGTTCGACGCTGTGCAGATACTCGTTGTTGAGCTTGCTACCCTTGGCCAGCTTCTTCGGCCCGCCGTTGGCGATCTTGTTGTGCAGCAGTTTTTCCAGGCGGGCGAACGCGTCGGACTCGACGATGCGCATCTGGTCGGCCAGGTCTTTCTTGTAGCGCGCCAGTTCATCGTCGATGATTTGCTGCGCGCGCTTGTCGCGCTGCAATCCTTCGCGGGTGAACACCTGCACGTCGATCACGGTGCCCGACATACCCGCCTTCACGCGGAGCGAAGTGTCTTTCACGTCGGAAGCCTTTTCGCCGAAGATCGCACGCAACAGCTTCTCTTCCGGCGTCAGCTGGGTCTCGCCCTTCGGCGTTACCTTGCCCACCAGCACATCGCCAATTCCGACTTCGGCGCCGATGTGCACGATGCCGCACTCGTCCAGACGCGCCATCTGCGCTTCCGATAGATTGGGAATGTCACGCGTGATTTCCTCGGTTCCCAGCTTGGTGTCGCGCGCCATCACCGTCAGTTCCTCGATATGGATCGAAGTGAACCGGTCTTCCGCCACCACGCGCTCGGAGATCATGATCGAGTCTTCGAAGTT
>PCWU01000078.1 GCA_002787455.1 Gallionellaceae bacterium CG11_big_fil_rev_8_21_14_0_20_60_62
GGCGTGTTGAGTGCGGAAGAGGCGCAGGGCAAGGTCAAGGCTTACCACGCCGCGCTGGATGAAGGGCGCAATCCCGTGCAGCCGGTATTGACCAATTTCAAACACGAGTTTGCGGTGAGTTGGTCGAAATTCCGCGGTGATATCCCGTGGACCACGCCGGCCGATACCCGTCTGTCCCTGTCCCGCCTGCAAAAACTGGCACAGCGCCTGACTGAAGTGCCGCCGAATTTCAAGCTGCATTCGCGCGTGGAAAAGATCATTGCCGATCGCCGGGCGATGGGCAACGGCGAACTGGCGCTGGATTGGGGGATGGCGGAAAACCTCGCCTACGCCAGTCTGCTGACCGAAGGCTATCCGGTGCGATTGTCCGGCGAGGATTGCGGACGCGGCACCTTTTTTCACCGGCATGCGGTATGGCACGACCAAAACCGTCAGCGTTGGGACAAGGACGATTACATTCCGTTGCAGCACCTTGCTGAGGAGCAGGCGGATTTTGCGGTGATTGACTCGATTCTGTCGGAAGAGGCGGTGCTTGGGTTTGAATACGGATATGCCACGGCAGAGCCGGATGGACTCAGCCTGTGGGAGGCGCAGTTCGGCGACTTTGCCAATGGCGCGCAGGTTGTGATTGACCAGTTTATCGCCTCCGGCGAAGCCAAGTGGGACAGGCTGTGCGGCTTGGTGCTGTTGCTGCCGCACGGCTACGAAGGACAAGGCCCGGAACACTCTTCCGGACGGATCGAGCGCTATCTGCAACTGTGCGCCGACTACAACATCCAGGTATGCATTCCCTCCAACGCGGCGCAGATATTCCATTTGTTGCGTCGCCAGATGCTGCGCCCGTTCCGCAAGCCGCTGATCGTGTTCACCCCCAAGAGTCTGCTGCGCAGCAAGGATGCATCGTCGCCTATCGGAGATTTCACCGACGGTCTTTTCCAGCCGGTGATCCCGGAAGTTGACAGTTTGGACAACGCCAAGGTGCGGCGCATCATTGCCTGCAGCGGCAAGGTGTATTACGACCTCATCAAAGGGCGGAGCGAACGAGGCATCGATAATATGGCGATTATCCGGCTGGAACAGTTGTATCCATTTCCGCACGAAGAATTTTCCGCCCAAATCGCCGCCTATCCGCAGGCAACTGAAGTGGTCTGGTGCCAGGAAGAACCGGGCAACCAGGGTGCCTGGCATCGTATCCAGCACTATCTGTTGCGCCACATGCGCCCCGGTATGAAGCTGGGCTACGCCTTGCGACCCTCCTCGGCATCGCCTGCCGCCGGTTATCTGGCCGTCCATCAGGCGCAACAGAAAGAAGTGATCGAGGCGGCCTTCCGTCCCGATCTCGATATCAAAAACCGACCGGGAGTCCGCCATGAGCATCATTGAAGTCAAAGTTCCGCAGCTATCCGAATCCGTGACCGAAGCCACGCTGCTGACCTGGCACAAACAAGCCGGTGACGCGGTGAGCGAAGGCGAGAACTTGATTGACATCGAAACCGACAAGGTCGTGCTCGAGTTGCCGGCGATCAAAAGTGGGGTGCTGAGCAAGATCATCAAAAAAGACGGCGCGCAGGTGGGCGGTGGTGAAGTCATTGCCGAGATTGACACGGAAGCGGTTGCGCAAAGCGCACCCGTCGTGACGCCGGACGCGCCACCCGCCGAAAAAACCGTGGCGCCGGAAGCTGCAGTGGCGGCCAGGGTTGCGCCAGAGCCGGCGGGTTTCGCCCAAACCACCCCTTCGGCACGCAAACTGGCGCACCAACTTGAGATCGATCCCGCCCAAGTGCAGGGCAGCGGAAAACACGGGCAGGTGACCAAGGAAGATGTGCGCGGCGCGCTGCAAAAAAATGGCGCCGCCAGCCCTGCGCAGCCGAGCCTGCCGACGGCGGCGGGCGAGCGCAACGAGCAGCGCGTGCCGATGACCCGCATCCGCCAGCGTATCGCCGAACGCCTGCTGCAATCGCAGGCGAACGCCGCCATTCTCACCACCTTCAATGAAGTGAACATGCAACCGGTGATGGAACTGCGTAGCCGCTACAAGGATCGCTTCGAACAAAAACACGGAGTCAAGCTTGGTTTCTCTTCCTTCTTCGTCAAGGCGGCGGTATATGCACTGAAGAAATTCCCCGTCGTTAACGCCTCGGTCGATGGCAAGGATTTTATCTATCACGGATATTTTGACATCGGCATGGCGATCGGCAGCGAGCGCGGGCTGGTGGTGCCCATCCTGCGCGATGCCGACCGCATGTCGCTGGCCGATATCGAACATCGCATCGCCGATTACGCCGCGCGTGCCAAGGACGGCAAAATCACCATGGAAGAACTAACCGGCGGCACGTTCTCCATCACCAACGGCGGCGTGTTCGGCTCCATGCTTTCCACCCCCATCATCAATCCGCCGCAAAGCGCCATCCTCGGCATCCACGCCACCAAGGATCGCCCCGTGGCAGAGAACGGCCAGGTCGTCATCCGACCGATGAACTACCTTGCGCTATCCTACGATCACCGCATCATCGACGGGCGTGAAGCCGTGCAGTTTCTGGTGGCGATCAAGGAGTTCCTGGAAAATCCGGGACTGGTGCTGCTGGATTTGTGATGAACCGCTTTTGTGCCTATCGTATCTTTGACGAATGGTGTAGGTCGGGTTTTAACCCGACATGTCGGGCTGAAGCCCGACCTACGCCCTAATGAATAATCCGGGATGAATCGCTTCAGTGCTTTTCGTATTTTTGACGAAGGCGGCACGTCGCAGGGCCACTTTGTCGACCTCACACTGGATGATCTCGATCCGGGTGATGTGCTGATTCGCACTGCCTATTCCAGCGTGAACTACAAGGATGCGCTCGCCGCGACCGGTGCGGGCAAAGTCATCCGTCGTTTCCCCTGTGTGGGCGGGGTTGATGCGGCGGGTGTGGTGGAAAGTTCAGCCGATCCGCGCTTCAAGGCGGGCGCCCCGGTGCTGGTGACGGGTTACGACATGGGCGTGGCGCACGATGGTGGATTCGCCGAATACGTGCGGGTGCCGGCCGACTGGGTGGTGGCCTTGCCACAGGGGATGTCGTTGTTCGACGCGATGGCGCTGGGCACGGCGGGTTTTACTGCAGCGCTGGCCATTCATCGCCTGGAGCAGAACGAACTGACGCCGGAAAGCGGCAAGGTGATCGTGACCGGCGCGACCGGCGGCGTATCCAGTCTGGCCATCCAGATGCTGGCGCAGCGCGGATATCACGTGGTGGCGCTGACCGGCAAGGAACCCGAAAGTGCCTATCTGAAATCGCTCGGTGCACGCGAGATCCTGTTGCGCAGTGCGGTCGATCTGAACAGCACGCGGCCGCTGGAAAAAGCACAGTGGGCGGGGGCGCTGGATGCGGTGGGCGGTGCAACGCTGGCCTGGTTGACGCGCAGCATGCAGCAGGAAGGCGCGATCGCCAGTTTCGGCAATGCCGGCGGCGTCGAATTGAATACATCGGTGTTCCCGTTCATTCTGCGCGGCGTGAAACTGCTGGGGGTGGATTCGGCCGCGACGAAGATGCCGCTACGCAAGATGATCTGGCAACGGCTGGCCAACGATCTGCGCCCGCTGCATCTGCAAGACATGATCCGGCGCGTCCCCTTGGCCGGATTGGAGCAGGTCTTTCCCGCGCTGATTGCCGGTCAGTCGCGCGGCCGCAGCGTGGTGGAAATCGCAGCAGTCTGAATATCCCGCCGCTATAATGCACGTCTCCCACGCGGAAGTGGCGGAATTGGTAGACGCACTGGATTTAGGTTCCAGCGCCGCAAGGTGTGCAGGTTCGAGTCCTGTCTTCCGCACCAATGACTTACGGTACTTATTCATACCTTCAAATACCGCCAAATACCCTGAAATTTGGATGAAATTTGACGGGTTTTGACGTGGCTAATAAGCAACATCCCCTCATCCCTCAAATACGATTCGGCGCCGTTTGTACCTGGCAGTCCAATACGTATAGATGGGCTTCATCACAAGCTTGTGTGAAGCCGGAAGCCTTTCATTCGTACTAACATTCGCACATCTCAATTCCTACGGACGAAACCTGCCAAGGCAGGCATTCGTATTCGCTCGCCTCGAGCGAGCGCTCTTTAATCGTTAAGAAAGGAATTGAAATGTTGCAATATAAATCTGTGACTGTGGAAAGACTCGTCTGCACCTGTGACCGCTGCGGGAAGGCGATGGATCAGCAAGACGACATGATGGAATGGCAGGAGCGGTTCATTGTTTCGTTCAGGGCGGGTTTTGGA
>PCWU01000049.1 GCA_002787455.1 Gallionellaceae bacterium CG11_big_fil_rev_8_21_14_0_20_60_62
CACCGTCTATCGTGCACTGGCCCAGTTTGAGGCGGCGGGACTGATCACGCGCCATCAGTTCGAGGGCGGGCAGACCGTATTCGAGCTGGAGCGGGGGCCCCACCACGACCATATCGTGTGCGTCCGCTGCGGGCGGGTGGAAGAATTTTTCGACAAGGTGATCGAGGAACGGCAGCGCGAGATTGCCGAGAAACTCGGTTTCACCCTGAGCGACCATGCCTTGACGCTGTATGGTGAGTGCAACAGCAAGAATTGTCCGGGGCGAAAAGGGTAAGCGTGCCGGTCTTTTTCTATTCGGCTATACTTGTCGCAAACATCGCCAAAGGGGAGATTCATGAAGAAGATCGAAGCTATCATCAAACCATTCAAGCTCGATGAAGTGCGCGAAGCACTTTCTGAAATGGGGGTCAGCGGCCTGACCGTCACTGAAGTCAAGGGATTTGGACGGCAGAAGGGGCACACCGAACTCTATCGCGGCGCGGAATACGTGGTGGACTTCTTGCCCAAGATCAAAGTCGAGATCGTGGTCAGCTCTGCCATGCTGGAGACCGCAGTTGATGCCATCGTCAAGGCGGCGCATACCGGCAAGATCGGCGACGGCAAGATATTCATCACTGCCGTCGAACAGGTCATCCGTATCCGTACCGGCGAGACCGACGAGTCGGCGCTGTAGTCCGCTTTGTCGGCACTACCTCGGTCGGTGCCTGCGGCAGAACATCATCCGCGCTGTCGATTCCTATCTTGTCTTCCCGCAGTGGCCGGGGTGAGTTTGGTTTTTTCATGATCTCCCCCTCCCCGGCTAACCCGTTCGGGTCAGTAAAATCACGCCATTCCCCCCCCTTTGAGTCGGACATTTTTTGCCTTGGTTGTGTAGCATCCGGCTGGCTTGCAGGCTGAGTCTTGCGAGCATCTAACGGGAGGAATAAAAATGAACCTGGATATCACAACACTGCTCAATCTTTTTGCCATATTGATCATGTTCTACTGCCTGTATCTGGTGTTGTCGCTGAAATCCAGCATTCCCGGCGGAATGATAGGCAAGCGCTGGAACTTTCTCACCATGCTGGTGGTGTTATTCAGCATCGGTTATCTGGCCACCCCTTTTTTCGATCGGATTCCGGCAGAAACCCTGCGTTTGGTCGTTTCCGCCATCTTTGTTTTTGGAGCTATCTATGTGGTGGTTACGGTCCGTCTTATTTACAACATTATTCGCGAACTGACCGAGTAAGCGTAAATGACACTGCGCGCAGACTTGGTGCTATTCCGTACGCAAAAAGGGGAAGATATCCTGCTCAGCCATGGGCGTGAGATATCCACCAATCAGCGCCGCGCATTACTGGTGGTGAATGGCAAGACCGGCATTGCCGAGCTGGCCAAAACCGCGTTCTGGGTTACCGATATGACGGTGACGCTGCAAGAGTTGTTGGCGCTAGGGCTGGTCAGCGACTCCTCTTCGGCATCGGACATACCGGGCAGCCCGGCTTCTGCTGCAAGTCAAATGACGAAAGTCAGGCTTGCCGCCTTGGCGAGGGAATTGCTCGGCGACAGCGCGGAACGCATCATCAAAAAAGTGGAGGAAGCCGAGGATACGCCGGAAGCGCTGGAACAGGTTTTGGCAGGTTGCAAGAAGCTGATCAAATTGACCATCAGCGAGGAAATGGCAGACACTTTTTTGCAGCGAGGACTGAAACTGCTCGGTAAATAGCCGCCGCAGCGGGGGCTGATTGCTGTGCCTATAGCCGCTGCCGCTCGTTCACGCCCGGGGCGGGGCAACTTTCAGCAACACCCGTACGGCGCCACCGCCCCCGGCATTCGCCGGGGCATCGCAAAACGCCAGAACCTGCGCATGTTGTGCCAGCCAGTGGCGGGTACGGACTTTCAATATGCCCTCGCGTCCCTCGCTGCGCCAGCCCTTGCCGTGAATCACCATGACACAGCGCAAACCGCGCCCTGTCGCCTGATGCAAAAATCCCTCCAGTAATTTTCTGGCTTCGTCGCTGTTGAGTCCGTGCAGGTCGATTTCGTCCTGCGGCGGCCATGCGCCGCGCCGCAGTTTGCGCAGGGTCATGCGGTTGAGGCCGTCGCGCAGAAACTCATCAAGGGCGCAGTCCCCCGCGCCATGGTCGGACAGCGTGTCGGGGATGGGCGGGGAGGGAGGAAAAGGTTGATGTACCTTGACCGGCTTGGGAGCGGGGGTGAAGCGCTCGCAAGGTTTGAGCGGAGTGACGTCTTTTACCGCTTCGCGGAAAACGTCCGCATCCGGTACAAGCTTATTCCGGTGGCTCATTGGATTGATGGTCCACGAAAGACACGAAACTTATGGAATTCATCCGGCACCTGCCAAGGCTGATTGGCTCGTTCGCGTTGCTCGTGATTTTCGTGGACTGTGCGGTTAACTCAAGCGAGTGACGCCAGGTACTTGTCCGCATCCAGCGCCGCCATGCAGCCGGTGGCCGCACTGGTGCAGGCCTGGCGATAGATGTGGTCCTGCACATCGCCGGCGGCGAACACGCCGGGAATGCTGGTCTGGGTAGCGTTGCCGTTACGGCCGCCCTGGGTGACGAGGTAACCGTTTTCCATTTCCAACTGACCGGCGAAGATGTCGGTGTTGGGTTTGTGCCCGATGGCGATGAATACGCCATCCACTTTAATGTCCTGCGTGGCACCGTTCTGCACATTTTTCAGGCGCGCGCCGGTAACGCCGCTGTCGTCGCCCAGCACCTCGTCCAGCACCTGGTGCAGTTGCAGGGTGATCCTGCCTTCTTTCACTTTCTCCATCAGATGATCGATCATGATGCCTTCGGCGCGGAAGGTGTCGCGGCGGTGCACCAGGGTGACATGGCTGGCGATGTTGGCCAGGTACAGCGCTTCCTCCACGGCGGTGTTGCCGCCGCCGATGACGGCCACCGGCTTATTGCGGTAGAAGAATCCGTCGCAGGTGGCACAACCGGACACGCCTTTGCCCATGAATGCTTCTTCCGAAGGCAGGCCGAGATATTGGGCCGAGGCGCCGGTGCAGAGGATCAGTGCATCGCAGGTGTAGGTTCCCGCATCACCGATCAGGGTGAACGGTTGCTGCTGCAGTTTGGCGGTGTGGATGTGGTCGAAGAGGATCTCGGTGTTAAAGCGCTCGGCGTGTTGCTGGAAGCGCTGCATCAGTTCCGGCCCTTGCACGCCGTTCACATCGGCCGGCCAGTTATCCACTTCGGTAGTGGTCATCAGTTGTCCGCCCTGTGCCATGCCGGTAATGAGCACCGGCTTCAGGTTGGCGCGTGCGGCATACACGGCGGCGGTGTAACCGGCTGGGCCGGAACCTAGAATAAGGAGGCGATGGTGTTGCGCGATTTTTTCCATGATTTTGATAGGGGATTGTGCGGGTTGGCGATGCCGAAATTTAACAGTGAGCGGCGAGACTGTCGAGTAAAATGCGCGCGCCATGAAGATATTTATCCCGTTTTTCCTGTTGTTCGCCACCTTATCCGTTCACGCCGCCGAGTTGCCCGGAATTCCCGCCTTCATCGACGAGATGGTGGCGCGCCACCAGTTCAAGCGGGCAGAGCTGGTGCGGGTGTTTCGCCGCGCCGAGCAGCGACCGGATGTGATCGAGGCGATCAGCAAGCCCGCCACGCTTAAACCGTGGCCGGAATACCGTGCCAACTTTGTCAACCGCGAGCGGATCGAAGGCGGACTCAAGTTCTGGCAGAAAAACGGGGCGGCCCTGACGCGGGCGCAGCGCGAG
>PCWU01000030.1:0-2947 GCA_002787455.1 Gallionellaceae bacterium CG11_big_fil_rev_8_21_14_0_20_60_62
GAACCGCCTTTGACGATAGCCCGCGCGCGCCCTTGCATCGTGCCCGTCCACTCATAGACTTGCCCCGCGCCATCGAGCAGGCCGAACGGACCGCGACCGCGGGCAAACTGACCGGCCGGCGTACTATCGAATCCGCCATCATCCGCACTGTTTAATTTGTGCGGATCAAATTCCGCCCCCCACGGGAACGCGCGACCGTCAGTGCCGCGCACGGCTTTTTCCCATTCCGGCTCGGTGGGCAAGCGCCAATGCTGCCCGGTTTGCCGGGTCAGCCATGCGGCATAGCGTTGCGCATCCGCCAGACTCACCAGCACCACCGGATGGTCTTCGCGTCCTGCCGGTGGCCGGTGAACTTTCCAGGCAAAACGCACGGTGCTTTGATACGGGTGGATCAAGCCATAGGAAATCCAGGTCTTGCGGTCAACCCCGGGCGCCCGATGCCGAGTCGCCGCAATGAAGGCGGCATATTGCCGATTGGTCACCGCTGTCGCCATGATGCAGAAAGCCCCTGTCTTGGCAGATTGGCGCGGCAATTCGGCGGCATACCATTCTTGTTCACGCGTGACCGGTTCACGGTAAGCCAGCTCGTCCAGGTGATACGCCATTTCGCGCTCGACTGCGTCAGAACCCATGATGAAAGCGCCGGCAGGAATCCGCATCAACCCCGGCATATCCATCTGCTTGCTGACCGTCCCGGCTTGCGCACCAACAGCACCAAGCAGCCATAGCAATCCGGCCAGACGCCGACCGGCATGGGCACGGTGCCGCGGCATGATCAGGGGGCAGAAACCGCTGCGGCCAACCCCGCCAACGCGGCTTGTAGCTTGCCGACCACCGGGCACTGCGCGGCGCCATGCCGTTGCGCCAGATACGCGGGGTCGTTGTATCCCAGCCATACCTTGCCCTGCGCGTCTTCCCACACCAGCATCTTCAGAGGCAGGTCGATGCCCGCCGTTTGCGCGCATTGCATCAAGGGCGTGCCACCCTGCGGATTACCAAAAATCAGCAACGCTGTCGGGCGCAGGGTTTGGCCGATTTTGGCCGCGCCCGCAGCATGGTCGATGCGCGCAAACACGGTCAGGCCGCGCTGCTCGACCGTGGCCTGGAGTCTGACCACGGTTGCCGCGACACTGTGCGAACTCTGCACGACGACCAAGCCATCGACCGCCAGCGCCAGCGACGAGGTTAGCCACAGGATCGTGCCCATCAGAATCGGCCATCTTCTCATTTCGTTCTCCCGCGTAAAAAATACTTGATGGAAATTTGTAAAAATAGCGGGCGCAATCCCCTTATACCCAATATTTTCCCGTCCACGCGCCGCGCACAAAATCGATCGCGACCCGTTTCGGCGCGATCTTGCGCGCGTTGCATGTATCGAGTTCGATTTCCGGCTGTCGGCCGAGGCGGTCAGCGACTTCAAATGAACAGGCGATCGAGGTGACAGGGCGGAAGAAGAGCTCAAGTTTGTCGCTGGCCGCAACGGTCTGGCGTTGCGGCGGAGCCTCGTGAAAGCGGACAAATTTTTTCACCAGGCAGGAAAAATACAATTCCATCTCAACCACCAGCGGTTGTGTGCGGCGCGCCAATTCGCGCGCGGCGGCATTGGTCCATTCCACCAGAACGGTCCGCCCGTTGATTTGCACGGTGTTGTTGAATGCGCTCGCCATGATCGTGTTTTCCCTCGCTCAAAACACACGCGGGGCGATGTCCTCCACCATCGTCCCGATCAGATCGGGGTCACTGTCGGGGGCGAGTGCGGCGGCATCTCCTCTTTGTCCGGTCATTTCCAGCTCCATGCCGTCAACATCCTGCGTCAATCGTGATTCGCCGCCGCAGGCGCGGCAATACAGATGGTCGTCCGCATGTTGCGCGCGCCGCACGGCCACCGGCGCATGGCAGGCGGGACAAAACAGGAGCGGCAAACCGGGTTCGCTGTGGCCGATAACATGCACCAGTTCGGCGGAATGGCTCACCGCCAGGAAATGTCCCGCCAGCGTCGCGTCGAACTGGCTGCCGCTTTCGTTGCGAATGATCTCCAGCGCCTTTTCCACCCGCATCCCTTTGCGATAAGGGCGCGTGCTGGTCATCGCGTCGAAGGCATCGGCGATACCGACGACGCGCGCGACTTCGGGAATCACCGCGCCCGCCAGTCCTTGCGGGTAACCCCGACCGTCCGGGCGCTCGTGATGGCCGACCACCGCGTCGAACGCCAGCGCGGCAAGGGGATGATTGGTCAACAAACGCCCTCCCACTGCGGGATGCGTCTGGATCACCGCATATTCGTCGCCGGTCAGGCTGTCCGGCTTGTTCAGAATCGCATCCGGCACGCCGATCTTGCCCAGATCGTGCAGAAAACCGCCGATTTCGCACAGCGCGATGTCGCGCCGCGACAACCCGGCCTCTTGCGCCAGCAATCTGGAGAATTGCGATACCCGCCACAAATGCCCGCCGGTATAGGGATCGCGCGCCTCGACAATCATCGATAAACCAAGCAGCGTGTTGAGCAAAGCGGTCTTGTCGGACATGGTGCCTCCTTCAATAACGGCTGGTTAAAGTCGCCAGCCAGTCGGGCATCGCGTTGAGTGCCCACTTTTCGAAATACTTATCCGCGCCGGTCAACACCAGCATACCGATCAACAGCAACGCGATGCCGAATATTTTTTTTCCGGCCTGCCCCGTCTCCAGCATGCGGTGGCGCCATTTTCCCAAGGCCTGGCGCGACATTGCGCCTATCGCCAGCAGCGGCATTGCGGCCCCCAAACTGAACACCAGCATCACCGCCGCCACCTGGGCCAACGCCTGCCCCTGGCTTGCCAGGGTAATCGCCACGCCCAGCGTGGGGCCCACACAGGGTGTCCATACGATGCCGAGCAGCATGCCCAGCATAAACTGCCCGCTTAACCCGTCCGGATTAAACTTCGCCAGCATCCCCTGCCCCGGGCCAAGA
>PCWU01000030.1:2957-12768 GCA_002787455.1 Gallionellaceae bacterium CG11_big_fil_rev_8_21_14_0_20_60_62
CGGATCCGAGACCAACACCAGGCCAAACAAAAGCAATAACACGCCGCCCGCGATCCGCAAGGTCTCCGCATCCACACCGGCCAGACCGCCGAGAGCGCCCAACGCCACCCCGACCAGCGTGAATGAGAGCATCAACCCGCCGACCAGCGCAAAAGAGCCAAAACGGTGCGCGCCAACCGCCGAACCAAACAGGATCGGGATCAGCGGCAACACACAGGGGGACAGGATCGTCAATACGCCCGCCAAGAGTGATAGGCCATAGCTGCTTGTGCCGATTTCCATCACCGCGCCCCTACAGCGCCTGATTTAATAATTCCGCAATCAGCGCGGGATCGGTTTCCGCCACCGAGCGCGCCACCTCTTTGCCGGATTTGAACAGGATGAGCGTGCTTTGGTAACGCACGCCAAAGGATAGGACTGCCGCGCGTTGCTGGTCATAATCGACGCGCAACACCTTGATCGGCGAGTATTTCTTCGATCCAAGCAAATCGCCCAGCACCCTGTCCTGCACCCGGCAGGTGCCGCACCAGTCGGCATGAACAGCCACCAAAACAGGCTGCCCGGCCTGATTCAGCGCATCCAGCCTGGCGCGCGAATAAGGCTCGCCCACTGCGGCCTGCGCCCCCAGCGGCAGGAAGAGAGTCAATATCAACCACACCCGGCTTAAAATGAACACGACACCTCCTGAATGAGAATAGATTTGCGGGTTTGGTCGCGCCGCCGCGTGATCCGTTACAAAATCCGCCCCAATAAAAAAACATGTAAGGTTTATTCCGTAAGCGCGACGAATTGCCGTCACTACTGCGAACGTGACTTTGAAGCATTTATGCGAGCCCGCGCCACACTTCTTTAGGAGAATGAAAATGAAATATAATCAATTGGTTAACACGCTAATCGCTTCCGGTGTTCTCACTCTTTCGGTTGGGGGGATGGCGATCGCCTCGCCCTGTCGCGCCAATCCGTGCGCGCCGCGTAGCGCACGCATGAATCCGTGCGCCGCCAAAAACCCTTGTGCCGTAAAAAATCCTTGTGGCGCGATGAATCCCTGCGCAGCCAACCCCTGTGCGGCAGGAATGACCAAGATGGACATGACAGGGGTGATGCGCCCGAAACATTACAAACCCTACAAAGGCAAGAATGCGGAACTGGTGCGTTATGGCAAGAAATTGTTTAGCGACACCCGCCTCAGCACCAACGGCATGTCATGCCAAACCTGCCACGCCGACAATGGCGCGTTCCAGGCCACGTTTGAGCAGACCTACCCGCACTACGTCCAAATGACCGATGACCGCGCCGGAGTGAAGTCCGTTCACCTGGATGAAATGGTGCAGTTCTGCATGGTGGCACCGATGGCGAGCAAACCGTTGCCTTGGAACAGCAAGAAACTGGCCGCATTAACCGCTTACAGCGCATCGCTGCAAAAGGGTTTCAAGGCCAACCCGTGTGCGGCGGGCAATCCTTGCGCGGCAAACAATCCCTGCAGCGCAAAGATGAACCCGTGCGCAATGAAGAAGAATCCGTGTGCGGCAAAAATGAACCCGTGCGCCGGCAAAAATCCCTGCGCGGCAAAACGCTGGTAATCGCGCCAGCGGAAAGGCGGCGCCAATCGAAGGTCAAAGCTCGATTGGCGCCGTTTTTGTTTCTGCCGTCCCCGCATCAATCTGCCCTGTTGATTTCATCCGGTTGATCCCGATCATGCCCATCCAGCGTTTCTATCTAACCGGCGCGGCTCTGCTCTTGCTGCTTCTGACATGGCAAACCGTTGTCGATCAATCCGCCATCGCCCTGATCGTGATTGGCCTGTTGCTGGGGCTGGCGTTTCACCATGCCGGATTCGGCTTTACCGGCGCGTATCGCACGCTGATGGAGATCGGCAGCGTGCGCCTGATCCGCGCACAATTGCTATTGCTGGGGCTGACCACCCTGCTGTTCGCGCCTTTTCTGGCAGCGGGTTCCTTCAACGGGCAGGGCCTGGTCGGCGCAGTCGCTCCCGTCGGCATTGGTGTGGCAGTGGGCGCTTTCATGTTCGGTATCGGCATGCAACTTTCTGGCGGCTGCGGTTCGGGCACGCTGTGCGGTTTCGGCAGCGGCAACACGCGCCTGTTCTTCACCGTTCTCACCTTCTGCTTTGGCGGCTGGCTGGCCACGCTGCATGCGGACGAATGGGAGAGTCTGCCCTCATGGAATGCGCCCGCACTGGGTGACATGCTCGGCTGGCCGCTGGCGGTCGCGTTGCAACTCGGCGTGTTTTCCTTGTTGTGGCGGGCAACACGGCGCTGGGGGGCGAAGGATGAGATGCTTACGCCGCAGACCTATACTTGGTGGCGCGGCCCCTGGCCGCTGTATCTCACCATGATCCTGGTCGCCCTGCTCAATCTGGGCGTGCTGCTGCAAACTGGCCACCCGTGGGTGGTGACTTGGGCGTTCACCCTTTGGGGCGCCAAGATGGCAGCGGCGCTCGGCTGGGATGCGGAAAACAGCAGCTTCTGGAACAACGACTATCGCCTCGACCAACTGCAAAGCAGCGTGTTCAGCGACGAAACCAGTGTGATGAACCTGGCGATCATTCTCGGCTCACTCGGGGCGGCCGCGCTGGCCGGCGAGCTCAAACCGAATTTTCGCGTGACCGCGCTCCCCTTGTTGGGCGCGCTGCTCGGCGGTTTGCTGATGGGCTACGGTTCGCGCATCGCCTACGGCTGCAACATCGGGGCGTTTCTTTCCGGCGTGTCGTCCACCAGTCTGCACGGCTGGCTGTGGATACTCGCCGCGCTACCCGGCAACTGGGTGGGCATCAAACTGCGTGGCGTGTTCCGTGTGGAGTGAGTCAGCCCCGTGCATACCGGATCAGGATGGAGGATAAACGCCAACGATTCGTGGCGGGCATGCCCGTTCAGAGTTGTTTTGAATCACCGGAATAATTGCGCCGGTTGATGGCGTAATCCGTGACCTCGCCCTTGAAAGGCAACAGCAGCATGCCGGGCAGACGCGCCACCTCGCGCGGGTCGCGATGGTCGCTGATGCCGATGGTCATGCCGAGATGACCTGCGCGCGGCTGATCGCGGTAGGTGCCGAACAGTCGATCCCACCACGGCAGGTTGAAGCCGAAGTTGGAGTTGGCCTCGTCGTCCTCAATGGAGTGGTGTACCCGGTGCATGTCCGGCGTGACCATGAACCAACGCAGCACCCGATCTAGCGCGACCGGCACGCTGATGTTACCGTGGTTGAACATGGCGGTGGCGTTGAGCAGCACCTCGAAGATGACCACCGCCACCACGGGCGGCCCGAGCACGACGATGGTGGCGAACTTTATCAGCATGGACAGCACAATCTCGATGGGGTGGAAGCGCGCCCCGGTGGTCACGTCGTAGTCCAGGTCGGCGTGATGCACCCGATGCAGCCGCCACAGGGCGGGCACGGCGTGCACCATGACGTGCTGGAGCCAGTTGACGAAGTCCATGGCGATCACCGCCAGCGGCACGGCGAACGCGAACGGCAATTGGTAATGGTTGAGCAGCCCCCAGCCGTTGGCCGTACAGAACGCCGCCACACCCACCGCCGCCAACGGAAAGAGCAGCCGCAGCAGTACGGTGTTGAGGACAACGATAGCGAGGTTGCTGGCCCAGCGCAGCGCCTTGGGCACGGTTAGCACGCGACGCGGCGCGGCAAGTTCCCACAGACCGATCACGGCAAACACGCCAAGAAAGAAACCGAGCCGGATGATTGACTCGTTGGTCAATACGAATTGTTCGAAATCCATGCGACCTCCTCAACCGGGCCGTTCGGCGGGAATGTTATCTGCACCCCGGCCGGTCAGCCACGGCGACCAACATACCATGGCCAACTCGGCCGTGCGAATCTGGCTTATCCCGCGCAGCACGAAAGTTGCTTCACGTCTTTGGTAAACGTCTGCGCACACAGCTTCAGCCCCTCGACCATCGTCAGATAGGGGAACAACTGATCCGCCAGTTGCGGCACGGTCATGCGGTTGTGAATGGCCAATACAGCCGTCTGAATGATCTCGCCCGCATCCGGCGTAACCGCCTGCACACCCAGCAGGCGCAGGCTCCCGGCTTCCGCAACCAGCTTGATGAAACCACGCGTATCGAAGTTGGCGAGGGCACGCGGCACATTGTCGAGCGACAATGTGCGGCTGACGATTCCGATACCCCGGTCGTGCGCTTCCGCTTCGGAAAGCCCCACCGTCGCCACCTGCGGGTCGGTGAATACTACGGTTGGCATGGCGGCGAGATCAAGGGCGACCTTGCCGCCAGTCATGTTGATCGCCGCGCGCGTACCGGCGGCGGCAGCGACGTAGACAAACTGCGGCTGGTCGGTGCAATCGCCGGCGGCGTAAATGTCCGGCGCGCGGGTGCGCATCCGATCGTCAATCACAATATTGCCCTGCGGAATGACTGCTACCCCCGCCGCTTCGAGATTCAAGTTGCGCGTGTTGGCTGTGCGTCCTGTTGCAACCAGCAGGCGCTCGGCGCGCAGTTCACCGTCCGGCAGCGTCAGCACGAATTCGCCGTTGGCATGACGAACTGCACTTGCCTGCGTGTCCGTCAGCACTTCGATACCTTCGGCGCGGAAGGCGGCTGTGACCGACTCGCCGATCGCCGGGTCTTCGCGGTAGAACAGCAAATGTCGCGCGAGGATCGTGACCCGGCTGCCGAGCCGCGCGAAGGCTTGCGCCAGTTCCAGCGCAACCACTGAGGAGCCGATCACGATGAGCCGTGACGGAATGCTGTCGCTCGCCAGCGCTTCGGCGGATGTCCAGTAAGGTACGTCCTGCAATCCGGGAGTCGGCGGAATCGCTGCGCTGGCACCGGTCGCAATGAGACAGCGGTCAAATGACACCTCGCGCTCGCCACCGTCGTTCAGCCGCACTGTGAGGCTGTGGCCGTCCTTGAAACGGGCTTCGCCGTGTAGCACGGTGATCGCCGGGGTACTTTCCAGGATGCCTTCGTACTTGGTATGGCGCAGTTCTTCGACGCGCGCCTGTTGCTGCGCGAGCAATGCCTGGCGGTTGATCGTCGGCGGTGCCGCCGAGATGCCGTCGTCGAACGGACTCGCCGCGCGCAGATGGGCGATGTGCGCGGCGCGGATGAAAATCTTCGACGGCACGCAGCCAATGTTGACGCAAGTGCCGCCGATGGTGGCGCGCTCGATCAGCGTGACGCGTGCGCCACGCTCGACCGCCTTCAGCGCGCACGCCATGGCCGCGCCGCCGCTGCCGATGACGGCGATATGCAAATTCGGGTGGCTCATTTTATTTCCCTCCCAGTTGTTGGCGGCGCAGCGCGTAGATCGTGATGCCGACGAACACCAGCAGCGCCGGTATCAGCACGTAATCCAGCCAGCCCAGCCAGGCGGACAGACCCACCACACCGAGCAATATCGCCAGCACCGGCGTGAAACAGCACAGCGCCGCAATGACCGTCCCGGCAATGCCGGTCTTGAGCAAGGTTCGGTTGTTCATAGGTGTTTCCTTTCTGGATGTCGGATGATGAGGTAACCTTACTTCCGTACCAAGCTACGGAGTCAAGCGATATGAAAAACAATCCCGACAATCTCGCCATCGGTGCCTTTGCAAAGTCCGCCGGGGTCAATGTGGAAACCATCCGCTTTTATCAGCGCAAAGGGCTACTACCCGAACCGGACAAGCCTTACGGCGGCATCCGCCGCTATGGCAATGCCGATGTCGCGCGCGTGCGCTTCGTCAAGCGCGCGCAGCAATTGGGATTCAGCCTGGATGAGATCGCCGAATTGCTAAAACTGGAAGACGGAGCACACTGCGGCGAAGCGCGACGGTTGGCGGCGCACAAACTGGATAGGGTGCGCGCCAAGCTGGCGGATTTACTGCAAATGGAAGTGGTGCTGGATGCGCTGGTCAAACGCTGTGACACGCGACGCGGCAAGGTGTGCTGCCCGCTGATTGATGCACTGCATGGCGGCTCAAGTGTCGCTACCGACGCTTGAAAATACGGGGGCTAGAAATCATGCGCGCAGCTTATTCAGCCGCTCGTGCCAAAGATGTAAGCCGCTGTCAGGTCATGGCTGGGATGGTCGAACAGCGATTGGCAGCGCCCGAATTCGATCAGCCGCCCCACCCGTTCCGTCATCCAGAAGAAGGCTGCGTAGTTGGCGACGCGGCGCGCCTGGGCAAGGTTGTGCGTGACGATGACGACGGTGTAGCGGTTGCACAAGCTGCGGATCAACTCTTCCACCACCGCCGAGGCAATCGGGTCGAGCGCGCTGCACGGTTCGTCCATCAGCAGAATGGAGGGTTCGAGTGCCAACGCGCGGGCAATGCACAAGCGTTGTTGCTGCCCGCCCGACAAGGCCAAGGCGGAACTATCCAGCCGGTCTTTCACTTCTTCCCACAGCCCGACATCGCGCAGGGCGCGCTCGACACGCGCATCCAGTTCACCGCGCTGGCGCACGCCGTGTTCGCGCAGCGGCATTTCGATGTTGCGGCGGATGGAGAGCGGAAAGGGATTGGGTTTCTGGAAGATCATGCCCACCTTGCGCCGCAGTGCCATCACGTCGCAATCGGGCGCGGTCACCTCTGCACCGTCCATGCGGATACTGCCCTGCACGCGACTGCCGGGAATCAGGTCATTCAGCCGATTTAACGAGAAGAGAAAGCTGGTTTTTCCGCAACCAGACGGACCGATCAGCGCGGTGATGCAGCCTTTGTTGATGTCTAGCGACACGCCCTGCAACACGGTTTTGCCGTGATAGGACACGGCGAGATCCTGCACCTGAATGTGCGGCACGGGGATACAGCAGGGCGCGCCCTGTTCGATTCCGCCCAGGGTGTAGGAACAGGGATTGCGGTCAGTTGGATTGTCGTTGCTCATGCTGTCGTTCTCGCTTGCAGAAATCGTTCGGTCAGGTTCACCGCCACGCTGTTAATCGCCAGTATTAACACGATCAACACCAGTGCCGAGCCGTAAGCGGCGGCATCTCCGCCCGATACGTTCATGGATAAATCGTAGATATGCACCGACAGCGCACGCCCGGAATCGGACAACGATTCGGGCATTCTGTCCACATAGCCGCTGGTAAAGATCAGCGCGGCGGTTTCCGCCAGCGCGCGCCCGATGCTGAGCATCAGCCCCGCCGTGATGGCGGGCGCGGCGGCGGGCAACAGGATATGCCACAGCGCGGCGGCGCGACTCAAGCCCAATGCGGCCGCGCCGCGCCGCCACTCGGAGGACACCGCAGACAAGCCCGATTCGGTGGTGACAATGAACAGCGGCAGCATCATGCAGGCCAGAGTCAACCCGCCCGACCAGATCGAAAATCCCATCCCCAGCGCGACACAAAACAGCGCGTTGCCGAACAGTCCGAACACGATGGACGGTACGCCCGCCAGCATATTCAGGCAGACACGCAGCGGCTTGGCCAATTGGGCCGCGGCGTATTCGCTCAGATAGACAGCCGTCGCCAACCCAAGCGGAACAGCCACCGCCAGGGCGACCACCAAAATAAGCAAGGTGGAAACCAGAATGGGCGCGATCCCGCCATCGCGTCCCGCGTTCTGTGGCGCGTCCAGCAAAAAAGCGGCATCGAGCTTGCCGATACCGTGAATCACCACATCCCCCAGCAGCCACAAAAATGCGCCCACCACCAAGGCGGTTGCCAACCAGACCGCCGCCGTCAGCAGGGCATCGCCGTGCTTACGCATATAACCGCCCTCCACGCTTGCCGGCCAGCCACGCCAGCGCTGCCACCATGAGCATCAGCAATAACCCAGAAGCAAACAACGCGGCACGATGCTCGCCCGCCGCGTAAGACATTTCCAGCGCGATGTTGGCGGTCAGCACGCGCACCGGATCGAATAGACTGCCCGGCGTTTGCACCACGTTGCCCGCCACCATCAGCACGGCCATCGTCTCGCCCAGCGCGCGCATCGCTGCCAGCAAAGCGCCGCTGAAAATACCCGCCCGCGCCTCGGGCAATGCCACGCCGAGCACGATGCCCTTGCGGCTCAAACCCAACGCTGCCGCCCCCTGCAAACTGGCGGACGACACTGCTGCCAGTGCCGCTTCGCTGGTGAGTGCCACGGTGGGCAACACCATCAGCGCAAGTATCAAAATCGCTGCCAGCAAGCTGGCACCGGGCGGTTCCCACTGTGCAATCAAAGGTACCAGTACGGTCAATCCCCATAGCCCATAGACCACCGAGGGAATGCCCGCCAGCAACATCATCACGCGGCGCAGCGGCAGCACCAGCCAGCGCGGCGCATAGAAACGGCCGAATAGCGCGCTCGCCAATCCCAGCGGCAAGGCAAGCAACAATGCCCCCAAGGTGGCCACCAGCGTCGCCCACAACATTGGCCATAAATTGTATTGTCCGCTGGACGGAAACCAACCCTCCCCGGCGAAGAAACGTGCCCAACCGCCACTTGCCAGCACCGCCCAGGATTCCTTAAACAGCATCAGTAACACCAGAGCCAGCAACACCGCCACGGCGAACGCGAGGCTGCCGCTCAACCGTGCGAGCAGGACATCAGCGCGCGAGGGGGACGAAATATTGTGCCGTGACCAGATCATCCACTGCCGCCGATTGCGCGAATTCGATAAAGCGTTTGGCCAGTCCCGTCGGCGTGCCCTTAGTGAGCAGATTCAGCGGACGCGACAAGGGAAATTTACCCTCGCGCACATTGGCGACCGAAGCGCCCACGCCTGCCATCGGCAACAGTTGAATCGGTGTGCCATGCGTCTGCTCATATTCCGCCGTGCCGATTGAAACATAGCCGATTGCGCCGACATTGCCCGCCACCGTCTTGATGCCTTGCTGGTTGTCGCCGATCACCACGTGGGCGCGAATATCGGGGTTATTGAGTTGAAAGTGGTGCAGGAATAATTCCAGCGTAGAGCGTCCCTCGGCCTTGTTTACCACGGTGATCTTGCGATCCTCGCCGCCGACCTCGCGCCAGTTGCCGATTTGCCCGGTGTAAATTTGTTTGATCTGTTCGTCGCTCAAGTTTTTAACGGGATTTTTTTGATGCAGGATGATGCCGATGCCATCCATGGCGATGCGGTGCGCCACCAGCACTTGCGCTTCATCGGATTTCATGGCGCGTGATGCCATGCCAATGTCTGCCAAGCCCGTGCGCGCATCGTTCACGCCGCGCGTCGAACCGCCCGTCTGCACATCCACGCGCACCCCGGGATTTTGTTGTTCGAAACGTTTGCCGATCTCCAATGCCAGCGGCGCGATGGTACTCGAACCGGTCAGCACCAATTTATTGCCCCCAGCCCAAGCGCTGGCACACAGCGACAGACCGACGCATACCGCCGCACACCATTTTTTTTCCATACTGATCATTTGCATTTCTTCTGTTGCAGTAATTTAGCAGCAAGCACAACTTGCTTCGCTACCATCCTTGCCATCGAACGGGATCGCGGCACCGCAGCCCTCGAACAAGCCGTAATGGGTATCGAAGGTGCCGATGAACTCGAAATGCGGGGCGAAGCGGGTGTCGTGCAACATGCGCCAGGTATTGCCGCACACGGGAAACACCTTGCCCGTTTCGATGTGGTGATGTTTGTCCAGCACGAAGCGGTGCGGGTGGTCGGGGATGGTGCCGCGATAGATCACCGCCTGGCCGTAGTTTTCACAGGCGCTTTCCAGACTGTCCAGCTTGGTCAAGCGATAAGTGGCGGAATAGAACTTCAGGTTGCCCACGCGCGGCGCGAGCTTCGGGTCGGTGATTTCCAGCGGACGGTCTTCGACCAGACGCGGGTCGGCGAAACCGTGGCGATGCGCGAGGCGGATGAAGTCGTTCCAGTACAGCGCG
>PCWU01000030.1:12777-14260 GCA_002787455.1 Gallionellaceae bacterium CG11_big_fil_rev_8_21_14_0_20_60_62
GAGAAGTAGAACTCGCCGCCGTTCTTCAGCAGGCGATACACGCCGCGCAATACCGCATCTTTGTCCGGCGACAGATTGACCACGCAGTTGGACACGATTACATCGAAGCTGCCGGGTTCGAGATCGAGCGCATCCAGTTTCTCGATATAGCCATTGAAAAAACGCACGTTGGCGTAGCCGAACTTTTCGGCGTGATAGGCACGATGCTGTTCCGCCACCGCCAATTGTTCCGGCGTCATATCGACCCCAACCACTTCGCCCGTCTTGCCCACCAGTTGCGCCAGCGCATAGACATCGCGCCCGGAACCACTGCCCAGATCCAGCACACGGCAGCCTTCGAGCAATTGCGGGCACACCAAGCCGCAGCCGTAATAGCGCGACAACACTTCGGGGTGCACCTTTGCCAGCAGCGGCTTCAGCCACGCGGGCAGCGCGCTGGCATCGCAGCAGGCGCTGGTTTTCAGGTCATTCGTGCTGTGCAGTTGTTTGCCGTAATAGTCTTGAACGATGTCGTGCATGATTTCCCCTGGTTAAGTGTGTTCACGCGTGGTCAGTCGCGCCCAAGCGAGGTTTCTTACATTTGCACCGCGCCTCGTTTCGTATGATAAACGATGTCAGCGATTGACCTTTCGCGCACAAGATATCGCCACAAATCGGGGACAAAAAAACGGGCCATCTTGCGACGGCCCGGAATAGGAGGAGAGTATGAAAGATCGAGTTGTTGACAACTCAAAGCTCGCAACTCGGGGCGGATTGTAAGTAGCCGCTCATCGCTTGCCTATAGACCAAACGGCCTATATATCAGCCTATATATTTTTCGACCGTCCTATATCCCGCCACCGCTGACCCGCTCGATACCGGCCAGGTCTGTGGCTGAAAAAACCCCATTAAAACCTGCGGATAACAACAAACCACGGACCGCTACCGCCTGGTCGTAGCCGTGTTCCAGCAGCAACCAACTGCCGGTTGTGAGGTGAGCGTTCGCTCCGCCGATGATGCGGCGGATATCGTCCAGACCGTCCGCACCGGATGCCAGCGCGCTGCGCGGCTCGTAACGCAAGTCGCCTTGTGCCAGATGCGTATCGTCGTCGGCAATGTAAGGCGGGTTGGCAACGATCAGGTCGAAACGTTCACCCGCAAGCTGAGCGTACCAGTCGCTCTGCACGAAACGCGTGTTGGCAATGTTTAAACGCTGCGCGTTCTCCCGCGCCACCTCCAGCGCCTCCATAGATGCATCCACCGCCGTTACTTCGGCATCCGGGCGCGCATGGGCGATGGACAGCGCGATGGCGCCGCTGCCGGTACCTAGATCGAGCACACGGAACGATCCCCCTCCCCCGGCCTGTCGGCCCCCCTCTCCCGCAAGCGGGAGAGGGGCTGGGGGAGAGGATATATGTTGCCATGCCAGTTCCACCAGCAACTCGGTTTCAGGGCGCGGAATCAGGGTGGCGGGGGTGACCTTAAAATTCAGCCCATGAAACTC
>PCWU01000030.1:14266-14476 GCA_002787455.1 Gallionellaceae bacterium CG11_big_fil_rev_8_21_14_0_20_60_62
GCCAGACGGCGCTGCAACAAGGCACAGTAGGTCGCTGCCTGAGCCGCATCCAACTCCTGTTCCGGATGCGCCAGCAGATAGGCGCGATTCACGTTCAGTGCGTGTTGCAACAGCCATTGCGTTTCGCTCCGCGCTTCCCGCGCGGTGAGCGACAAGGCGGTTTGCAGCGCGCGGCCATCTTGCGCCAGCACGTCGCGGAGGGGGCGCATC
>PCWU01000030.1:14494-22198 GCA_002787455.1 Gallionellaceae bacterium CG11_big_fil_rev_8_21_14_0_20_60_62
CGGCCATCAGCGCGCCGGTGAGTTCGCCGATGTCGCCGTCCATGATTGCGTCCATCTTGTGCAGCGTGAGGTTGATGCGGTGGTCGGTGACGCGGCCCTGCGGGAAGTTGTAGGTGCGGATGCGTTCGGAGCGGTCGCCGCTGCCGACCAGCGATTTACGCTCGGCGGCCAATTTGCTGTGCGCCTCCCGCTCCTGTTTGTCCATGATGCGCGCCGCCAGCACGCGCATCGCCTGCGCCTTGTTCTGGTGTTGCGAGCGCCCGTCCTGGCATTCGACCACGGTGCCGGTCGGCAGGTGGGTGATGCGCACCGCCGAATCGGTCTTGTTGATGTGCTGGCCGCCGGCACCGGAAGCGCGGAAGGTGTCTATGCGCAACTCGGCGGGATTCAGCACCACCTCCTCCATGTCATCCGCTTCCGGCAGGATGGCAACGGTGCAGGCGGAGGTGTGAATACGCCCCTGCGTTTCGGTGGCCGGCACGCGCTGCACGCGGTGCGCGCCGGATTCGAATTTCAATACCGAGTACGCGCCCTGCCCGATGATGCGCGCGATAACTTCCTTGTAACCGCCCATTTCGCCCGGACTTTCTGAGATGATCTCGACCTGCCAGCGGCGGCGTTCGGCGAAACGCAGGTACATGCGGAATAAATCGCCCGCGAATAGCGCCGCCTCGTCGCCCCCGGTGCCGGCGCGCACTTCGAGGATGACGTTGCGCTCGTCATTGGAGTCTTTCGGCAATAGCTGCAATTCCAGTTCGCGGTCGAGTTCGGCCAGCCGTTGTTGGCCCTGTTCGATCTCGGCCTCGGCGAATTCCAGCATCTCCGGGTCCTGCGCCATCTCGCGCGCGGTCTTGATGTCGGTCTCGGCACGCCGGTAAGCCTGGTACAGCGTGACCACCGGCTCCAGTTCGGCGCGCTCGCGGCCAAGCTGGCGGAATACGGCCATATCGCGCGTCGTTTCTTCGGTACTCAGCAGTTGATCAACTTCGTGCAGGCGTTCGCCCAGGCGGTCCAGCCGGGCGGCTATGTTGGGTTTCATTCTTCGTTGTTGAGGTGATACAGACGGTGAATCACTTCAAGAAAAGCTTCGCGTTCGTCACCGTGCACCTGGTTCAGCGCGTGCGTAGGCGCGTGCAGAAATTTATTGGTCAGGCTGCTGCTCATCTGCTCCAGCACTTTTTGCGGATCTTCACCCCTGGCCAGCAGGCGCGCGGCTTTCTCCAACTCATGACGGCGGTTGCGCTCGGCATGGTCGCGCAGGGCGCGGATGGTAGGCACCACTTCGCGCGATTCCATCCAGTGGACGAAATCGGAGACCCCGGAATCAATGATGACCTCGGCTTCCTTCACCGCGCTTTGGCGGGCGTCGAGGCCGTCCTTGACCACTTCGGCGATATCATCCACGGTGTAGAGAAACACATCTTTCAGTTCGGCGACTTCCGCTTCCACATCGCGCGGCACGGCCAGATCGACAATGAACAGCGGACGGTGTTTGCGCGCTTTCAGCGCGCGTTCAACCATGCCCTTGCCGAGGATGGGCAACTGGCTGGCGGTGCTGGTCACGATGATGTCATGCTGCGCCAGTTGTTCCGGCAGATCGGTCAGAGTGATGGCCTGGCCGTTGATCCGTCGCGCCAGGGTCTGCGCGCGCTCGAGGGTACGGTTGGCGACAGTGATCTGGCGCGGGTTGCGCGCGGCAAAATGCACCGCGTTCAGCTCGATCATCTCGCCCGCGCCAATGAACAGAACTTTTTGTTCGGCGATGGAAGGAAAAATACGTTCCGCCAGTTTCACTGCAGCGGCGGCCATCGACACCAGATTGGTGCCGATCTCGGTCTGGGTGCGCACATCCTTGGCCACCGAGAAGGTGCGCTGGAACAATTTGTGCAACAGGAAACCCAGTGTGCCGGCCTGCTCTGCCTGACGCACCGCCAGCTTCATCTGTCCGAGGATCTGCGGCTCGCCCAGCACCATCGAATCCAGCCCGCTGGCGACGCGAAACGCGTGCTTTACCGCCTGCGCCTGCGGCAAACGGTAAAGGTAGGGCGCGATCTCGGTGTCGGGCAAATGGTGATAGGCGGCAAGCCAACCGATGGCCTGCGCCGGGGTTTGGGTATTGCAATAGATTTCGGTGCGGTTGCAGGTGGACAAGATCGCGGCTTCCTTGGCCGACCCGTTGTCCACCAGGTCGCGCAGGGCGCCATCCATCGCTTCCGCGTTAAACGCGATCTGCTCGCGCACGGCGAGCGGCGCGGTCTGATGATTGATGCCAAAGGTCAATAACTGCATGGGGAATCCGCTATCCGCGAGAATCGGGGGCGGAATTATAGGGGTTGGGGCGGCTTTCTGCCAGCCGCCCCGGCACGGCGCGGGATTTACTTGCCAGACCCAAGCTGCCCCAGCGCGGCCACCGCATCGGCACGCAGGGTGCTGTCCGGGTATTGTTTGATGAAGCGCGCGAAGGCAAGCTGCGCCGCATTTGTCTTGCCCTCACCCGCCAGCGCGACGGCGGCGCCGAATGCCGCCAGTTCGGCCTCGTCGATGATTACCGGCTTGGCCTCGCCTTTCCAATAGACGTCATCTGCATCCGCCAGCGAACCGCGCACCCCGCCGGCCGCCGTGGTGGTGGTCAATTTTTTCTTCGGCGTCAGCAGCTCGATCTTCTTGCGCAGACGTTCCCACAGCGAAAGCTCCTCGTCCGACGCCTGCACCGGGGCGGCCAGCGCAAGCGTGATCCCCAGCGAAACCAACAACGCGATTACTCTTTTCATCATCTTCTCCTTGTTAAATCCGGGACGTCCGGCTCACAGCGTGTTCAAGAGTTCCTGCGCCAGTGTGCGATATTGCTTTTGCACGGCGGGATCGAGTTTTTTTGCTTTCAAAAAAGCTGACTTTGCGCTCTTGTTATGCCCCAGCCGCTTGTACGCGCGCGCCAGATTGATCTGAATCAGCGCGTCTTTCGGGCTGGCTTGGGCGGCGGCACGGTAGGCATTCACCGCTTCCTGGTATTTGCTCTCGATCATCAGCAAATTGCCGCGATTATTCAGGGCTGCCGCATTTTTCGCGTCGAGCCCAAGCACCTTGTCGAAGTATTTCATCGCCTCGTTGCGGTCGCCGATTCTGGCCAGAATGATTCCGGTCTGCAGATTGGCGTCGATGTTGCCCGGCTTTTCCTTGAGGATATCCAGATAGCGGCGTGTCTGGATCTGCGAACTGATCTTCAGCACGGAAACACTGTCACCCGGGTATTTCTTCTCAATCACGGCACGGGTCAGGCCGCTCACTTTCCAGTCGGAAGACGGCAGGCTGGCAGGTTTGAAATTTTCCCACGCGCTATGGATATCCAGCACGCTCAAACCGTTATCCTTGTACTTGTAATAGGTTTCGCTGCCTTTTTCCCACGCTTTGATGAATGAATTGCCCACCAGCGTGGTTTCCACCGGAATCCACAGCATTCCCTCGTGAATCACGTACAGATTATTCATGGTGTAGCCGTCGCCGTCGGCCGGAATGCCGGTGGCGAACATCATCAGCATATGCCCCGGCACTTCCAGTACGCGGGTGGCGATGCCCATGCTCTCCAGGCCCGACGAATACACCGCCACCAGGTCGTCGCAATCGCCGGATTTGCGTTCCAGCGTCTCGCGTGGAAATTGCAGATAATCGACGGTATGCGCCTGGCCCGAGGTGATCTGGTAGGGATTGCTCGGATCCTGAATGTAGGTCAGACCGAACACACCCAGCCCGTTAAACAGGGCTGCCGCCAGCTGCGCCTCGTCCTTGGTTTCCCTGTATTCGCTAACGATCGCGCGCGCCAGATTGAGCACCGGCTCGTCCTTGGGGGTGACGAAAACCGAGAACCGCTCGCGCTCGTCCCAAGTCAGACGGTGCTTGTCATACACGTTGACCGTGGCATTGCGGCTGTAAGTTTCGCGTTTGCCATTATCGAAATAGCTGGCCTCGATCAGTGCCTGCACCGCGCTGTCTTCGGTCATGGTCAGGATGCTGTTGTTAAACACCGCCTTCAGCGGCAGCTCCTCGCTTTCCCCGGGCAACAGGCGGGACACCTTGCCCTCGGTGGCAAAATCCATGAAATTCTTCAGCACGAAGCTGACCCGGATCTTGTCCATTTTTTTGTCGGTGTTGTTGGTCAGGCGGATCAGCCCGACGCCATCACGCTCGTATTGCTTGTAAGAGTTGGAGAACACATCTTTCAAGCTCACCACCTCGATCTCCAGCGGCGGCCGGTTGAACACCTCGGTCTGTGTCTCGACCGCGGTTTTTTCCGATTCGGTGTCATCCCGGCTCAGCACGGCGACATAGAAGGTGTAAGCGGTTTCAGGGGTCAGCCCGTCGCGGGTGAAGGCGGGTTCGCTCACCTCGCCGACCTTGATCAGGTTTTCGCCTTCTTTTTGATAAATGCGATACGCGGCAAAGTATTTCGGGGCGGCCGCCTCCCAGCTCAAACGGGCTTGCCACGGGTTGGTTTCGACTTGCACCGCCGCCAGCGCGGGCGGCACATATTTGTCCGGCACTGCGCTCACGGCATCACTGCTGGCGCCTTCAAACCCGCCATCGGACAGCGCCGCCACGCGGTAAAAATAGAGGCTGCCGGGGGTTAAATCGGTATCGCTGTAGGTATTGCTTGCGCTGGTGGCAATCCGCACGTAGCCACCGTCCTCGCGGGCGGAACGATAAATACGGTACGACTCGACGTAGGCGGCAGGCGCTGGCGCCCATTGCAAGTCGATCGCGTGAACGCTTTTTTGCGCCGCAAATTTTTTCGGCGCCTGCGGCTTGTACAGCACCGATATTGTCTCCACCCGCCTGTCTGCATGCTCGGCCACAAACAGAGTGCTCCCGCCGCCGCTAGCCAGCGCGACCGGATCGCCAAGACTGGCGACGCCGGTCGTCTTGGCACCGAACACGCGCAGCAGCTTGCCCGCGTGATCGAACGCCATCACCCGATTGCCGTCCAACACCAGCACCTCATCCGCAGTCACCGCCATATCCAGCGGCTTGCCAAACTCACCGCCTTCTTTCAACTTGCCGAACTGGTGCATCAGCTTGCCGTCGGCCGAGAACACACTGATGCTGCCGCGCCCCGCATCCAGCACGAATAGCTTGTCCCCGGGGTCCAGCCCCATCGCCACCGGATTCTCGAACCGGGTCGCCGACCCGCCCAATTTATTCAGAAACACGCCGTCTTCGCGAAACACCTGCACCGAACGATTGCCACGATCCGCCACGAAAATCAGCCCGCTACGCGCCACCGCGACAGCGCTCGGATTGCCGAACTGGCCCGCACCGGTGCCGGCGCTGCCGACACCGAGCAATTCATTGCCCGCGGCATCGAGTTTGAGCACCCGCTTTTTATTCTTGTCCGCGACCCAGATAGCGCCCGCCCCATCCAGCGCCAGGGCGACCGGTTGCACCTCTTTCAGCTTGAATTCGCCGACCACCTTGTTGTTCTGCAACTTCAGCAGGTGGCCGCCATCCTGGTTGTCGCTGCCAATGGCATACAGCGCCCCCTTGCCGTCGCCGGCAAGGCGCAGCGCATCCAGCTCGATGCCGCCCAGCCACTTCACCGATGCCCGGCCGGCGCCGCGCGGCAGAGGTTCGATGCGTTCCCCGGCGACGGTCTGAAAGACATTGATCAGTGCCTTGCCCGCATCGCCGACGAACACCTGCTGACCGGCGGCACTGGCCAGACCGGCGATCTTTTTGGTCTGCGACCTCCCTTCGCCACGGGAACCAAACTGGTAAACCAGCTGGCCGGCAAAATCGAATTTGAGTATGGACTGGCTGCGCTCGTCCGCGACGTACACCCCGTCCTCGGCCAGCGCCAGGGCGTCCGGCCGATCGATCCCGGTGAGCGCGTGCAAATAGCGGCCGTTCGCGTCATACACTTTGACCAGATTGTCGCCGTCATCCAGCACATACAGGCGCCCCGCCGCATCCAGCGCAATATCGGCTGCCTTTCCCAGTTGGTGGGACGATGTCTTGTTGCCTTGCGCCGGCGCCTCGGCGCTTAATTCGAGGGTATGCAAAAACACGCCGTTGACCCCGAACAGCTGAATCCGCCGATTGCCTGTATCGGCGACATAAACCACCCCTTCGTGCACCGCGATGCCGCGCGGCGATTGCAGCTCCTGCCCGTCTCCCCCGCCAAAAAAGCCGCTCACGCCGGCGCCGAAGCGCCCCAGAAACTTGCCGTCCTTCAATCCATACAACAGCACCTGTTCGGTTCCGCTGTCCACCACATACAGCATGTCGTCCGCGCTCGCCGCCGCCACCGGATGTTTCAACAATTGCGTTTTGCCTTCTTTGGCGGCCAGGGTATAGGCCACTTTGCCGTCCGGCTGCAGCGCTTCCACCGTGCCGCCGTCGCGGGCGACAAACAGATAGCCTCCGCCCGAACCCAGCAACCGGTCGAGTTTGGCCACCCCGATTTCATGTTTGAAATCCGCCTTGATGAAACCGTTGCTTTTGCCGCCCGGCAGCTCCGCCGCAAACGCGGCCGAGCAGATCAGACCCATCGAAAAAATCGCCAGTACCTTACGCATCACTCTCCGTCCATCCCTGTTGGTTAAACCGTGCGGTATTGCCGCTTCTTCCCCTTATTTTTCCGTGCGGTTGAATACCCCATCCCAATCCGCCGCCGGCGGGCTGGCGGCAAAATAAGTGCAGCGCTCGATATACAGGCGGCACGGCATGTCGTGCGGCAACTCTGCCGCCAGACCGGCAAAGTCACTTTGCGCGCCAAGCCAGTCGCGTTGCCGGTATTTTTCCAAAGCCGCATGAAATGCGTCCACCTGTGCCACGCTCAAGGCTGCCGGCCCTACTTGGGGTTCGTGGATTGTAACGGGTAACTGCTTGCCGATGACCCGGATTTTGTCCAGCTCGCGGTAGCGGCAGGCTTGCGCGGCCAGATTCACGGTGCTCTCACCCACCAACCAGGTGATGCCATAGTATTTGGCCGTGGATTCCAGACGCGAGGCCAGATTTACCGTGTCGCCGATGACCGTATATTCCATCTTTTTGCCGGCAAAACCGATATTGCCCGCCACCACCTCGCCCGAATTCAGACCGCCGCGAATGGCAAACCCTTCCAGCCCGCGATCCACCCATTCGGCCTGCAACGCCGCCAACCGGTCGGCCATCACCGCTACACAGCGCAGCGCCCGCTCGGCGTGGTCGGGCTGGCTGAGCGGCGCGCCCCAGTAAGCCATAATCGCGTCGCCGATGAATTTGTCGATGGTGCCATCGTGCTGTTCGATCACCTGCACCATGGCGCCCAGATATTCGTTCAAACGCGACACCACCACGTGCGGGGAATGCGACTCGCTGAAGGTGGTGAATCCTTTGATGTCGGTGAACAGCACCGTCACCTCCTTGTTGTCGCCACCGATTTTGGCGGCATCCGGATCTTTTTCCAGCCGCGCCACCAGTTTCGGCGACAGGTAGCTGGAGAACATCGAGCGCATTTCGCGCGCACTGCGCTCCAGCACAAGATAACGGAAACTGCCGCCCACCAGCAAGGCCAACACCGCCGCCAGGGTTGGATAGATGATGTTGAGCCAGTACCCGCTTTCAAACATGGCGTAAGCGAACCAGATGTAACCCGCCAACAGTAACGCGGCGGCCGGGATCGCACCGTATAAATTCAGGCGCGTGGTCAGAAAATAGGCCAGCGCACCGAGC